>CAYTGG010000001.1:0-89422 GCA_964437455.1 Candidatus Woesearchaeota archaeon
CAGATGCGACTAGAAGTTCTGTAAATGAAATACAAAAATTTCTTGAATGTGAAGAGAATATTTGCTTGAAGAGTTCTGTTAAAGAAGAAAATAAAAAATTGATGAGCAAATATTCTGATAAAGAGATTTTTTTAATCTCAGATAAAAATTGGAAAGAGATTCTTCCTTTAGTTCCCTTGACAACATGGACAAAACAGCAAGGAGATGATTCAAATTGTCAAAAAGGTTACGGAACTCCTGAAGATGTTTGTGTTTATCCTACTTTGATTTATCATGATGAAACTCATTTAGGAGGGGGATTTGATATTGATTCCTCTATTTATTTTATGCAACAATATATTCCGAATAGACTAACGCTAGTTGGGGATACTCCACAGGAATTAGATAATTTATTAGTTGCTTCTCCAGAATTAGGAGCTGGATTAAAAACTAATCAAATTAGCAGAATGAATGTAGAAAACTATTTATCTTATTGGGAATCTTTTAAAGATGTTGTTTATGTAGAATACAATTATGAATTAGCTTTATTAGCTTCAACTTACGCTTCTTTAATTAACGCTCCTTTAATAATTCAAAATACAGATTTAGATAAGGATAATATTTTTTCAGGAAAAAATGTTATTTGTGTTGGAAATGTAAATAAAAACTGTAATGAAAAATATAATTTAGAACAATTGCAGAAAAAATATATTGAAAAAACAAATACTGATAAAATGATTTTAGTTAATCCTAATGATTTGAATATAAAATTAGAGGAGGTGTTTAAACCAGAAAAGTCAGCAAATTCAATTAATGAGATTTATGGAAAAACAAGTTTAGCTTCTCCTATTTTAGCAAGTGCTAAACATGAATTGATAATTTCAAAAAAGAATAAGGAGATGCCTTATCCAATAGATTGCGACAATTATGATTCTTTACTGAGTTTAATAGATGACTATGATTCTTTTGTTGAAGATAAAGTTGGTTTATTAAATGATAAAAACTATTTGACAATTTTTGCTTGTCCAAATGCTATTCCTCAATCTTTTAATGGTGATTGTAAGAAAGGTAAATATTTTTATAATATTAAGTTTTCTATAGATAATGTTTATGCAACTTCTGCCAATCATGTTTTAAAATCACAAAATTCTAACTTTGCGGTTAGTAATGATGGAATTGTTCATATGATTGAGAATACTATTATAGATTCTAGAGCAAGATTACATTATCGTAGTTACAATTTAAGTTCTGGAAAATATTCAGAATCAATTAGTTTAAGTAGAGATCATGCTGCTTTTCTTTATCCAGAAATTGCGATTGATTTTAATGATAATGTTCATATAACTTTTCGAGGAAGAGATTTATATCGGGATATTTCTGGTGTGTTATATTATTTTATGTTAGACCCTCAAGGAAATTTAAAAAAGAGTATTAATCTTTCTTCTAGTCTGGATGTATTAAGTCCTAAATTAAAAATAGATAAACAAGGGAGTGTTCATGTAATTTGGATATCTAATTATTCTCATCTGCATTATGTAAAAATTGATAATGGGCAGATTGTTAAAAATCAATATTTGGGCGAAGTTAGTACTCGCTCTTCAAGATCAATGGATATTTATTTTGATAAAAAAGGGAAGACAAACATTTTTGTTATAAAAGATGGGAAGGAAAACAGTTATGGTGTAAAAGAAGGGGAAATTTATAAATTTAGATTAAGTTCCGAGGGGATGATAGAAGAACAAGGTACATTTATAGGAAACCCTATTAATTATTCTATTGATTCTTTTCATATTTCTGAAGATTTAGAAGGAAATATTGTTATTTTTTCTATTTTATCTCCTTTTTCTTCAAAAAATAAGATTTATAATACACATTATTATTATTTATATTCGAAGAATTCTATTAAGTTGTTTAATGATTCCATTCAAGAAGGGCATTCTTGTGAGGGAATAAAAGTTGATGAAGAGAACAATTTACATTTTTTAAATTCTATTAGAGAAAATTTTTTTAATAATCGTTGTTCTGTTACAACATTTTCTTATTCTAAAATGGATTTAGATGGGAATTTAATCTTTGAAAATGAACCCATTTTATCAGAACCTTATAGTATATCGAGTCCTAAATTGGGGTTAGATAAGAGTTCACCGATAGTATTCTTTAGCTTGCATAATTATACGGGAGAGGGTTGTGATTATGATGATTTCCCCTACTCTAATTCTAATTTTTATACATTTAAGGAAGGAAATAATTGGTCTGATTTTGAAAAAATTGATGTTATAGAATTTAATGAAGATTATGATTTAAGGTTTGGAAGAATTTATGGAGCAACTTTGAGTGATACAAGTTCTTATATAGCAAGAGCACTATTTGATAATGAACTTACATATTCCACAGATATTGGCATTTCAGTTGCTGATTCTTTTAAGCGTACACGGGAATCAGTAAGCAGAGTAACAGAAAAAATGATATCCTCAGGATATAATTGGAGTTGTTTTACAGATGAAGGTAATTCCCCCTGTAAGAAATATACTAGTAATCCAATATCTTTTAAAGATAGATATATCATCACTTATGGGGGTCATGGTAGTCCAGATGGGATGTTATGGGGTTTGTCTACTTCTAGTCTTCCTTTACTTGAGCAGTCTTTTTTACTTGGAGATGCTTGTGCAACAAATGATTTCGCAAGGGGAAGAATGTTTACTTTTGGACCTAGAGTTTTGAGAAATGGAGGGTGTGGATATATTGGGGCTTCAGGTAATTCATTTACAGCAGTTAAGGAGATAAATCAAGTTCAGTATTTACCTGCAGACATATTGACAGACCAGATCAATAATAAGAAGATTTGTATTGGAGAATTATTTCATAATTTAAGTGAGGACTTTGAAACAGTAAAGGATATTTATTTATTGTATGGAGATCCTACATTTGAGATTGGTTTAAAATGAAAAAAATGTTGGTATATCTATTTTTAGCATTATTTCTAGTTGAGACGTCTTGCGCTTTATTTGTGGATATAGATGTAGAACCTTCTTTTGAGTCTGGGGAGATAATCTATTTTGATTATACTATAACTCCTTCATTGAACCAGAATATTGTTTATGCACTTCGAGTCAATTGTCCAAATGCTCCTTCAGGTTTATTAGAAGAAATAGAAATAAGTTTGGAAGCAGATAAAAAGTTTGAAGATACTCATTACTCTTTTGAGGTTGATAGTTCAGTTGAGCCACAAGAATGTACTGCTTCTTTTATTCTTCTTGAGCCATATGAACAAATTTTTTCAGAAAAGTTTAGTATAAACACAGATCCAAGTTTTGATTTTGAGATAAAATTAGACAAAAAAGTTTTTATTCAAAATGAAGATATTTATTTAGATTATGAATCAGAAATTTCAAATCCAGTAATCTTAACAAACTTAACTTTTCCAGATAAAACAACTAAACAAATACCTTTTCCAACCTCAATTAAAGCTGAACAAGAAGGAACTTATGAACTCGAGATTACAGCTTCTAAAGAAAATTATAAAACAATAACAAAAAAAGAGCAATTTGCGGTCATTGAAAAAGAGCCAGAAATTCAGTTAGTTTCCGAAGAATTTGAAGAAGATCCATTGATAGATAATGGTCCTTTAGTAGATGAAGATCCAATATTAGGAGCTCAAGTAGAATATGGATCTTCTTTAGAGAAAGAAAAAAAATCCTTTTTTGATATAGATTTCTTGAAATCTTTTTTTAGTTTTAAAAAAGAAAATCTTAGATTACATATTCTTGTTGGAGCAATATTTACTCTACTAATTGTAATTGTTCTTTATTGGGCTGCTAAGAAAGATTGATATTTTTATTTTTAAATTTATAATTAATTGTTAATTTTTAAAATAAATCTGTTATACAAAATATTTTAAACTTGTTAAGCTTTTTCTAATTTATGGAGTTTAAAAAAAGACCTGTGTTAATTTTATCTAAAACTAAGAATAATGAATTATTTGAAGATGTTATTATATGCGGAATAACTGCTAATTTAAATAAATCACCTTATTCTATTTTTATTGATAATAAAGATTTGGAAATAGGAGCAATTCCTGTTAAAAGCAAAATTAAAGTTGATAAAATATTTACAATTGAAAAAAATCTAATTATCAAGAAACTTGGAAAATTAAATAAAAATTCTTTTGATAAAATTAAGAAAGAATTTTTCAAATTAATTTAAAATGGACATTCTGACAATTCTTTTGATAGTTATTTTTTTAATTGCTATTTTTTTTGCATTTAAACTAGGACATAAAATAGGAAGTTTTAGAAAACAAAAACAATGGGAATCAGAATTGCCTAATTATAGAAAAGAAGCAATAGAAAAATCAAGAGCTGTTTTAGGAGGTTATTTTTCAGAACAATTAGCTCCATTTTTACCTAATTTCAATTTTAATCCAAATGAATGTAAATTTATTGGAAAACCTATTGATTTTTTAGTTTTTAGAGGATTAGATAATAAAGAAATTGATGAAATTGTTTTTGTTGAAGTTAAAAGCGGAAAATCAAAGCTTTCTACTACAGAAAAAAATCTTAAAAAAGCTGTGAAAGACAAAAAAGTTCGATGGGAAGAATATAGAGTTCCTGAGAAAGTTACTGATTTCAAAGAATTTTAATATGGAAAATATCTAAAAGATAATATTATTTTTTAGAGAATAAATGCTTATAAACAGAAAGAGTTTTGAGAATTTATGAATTATAATAGATTAGATATAAAAAATAATCCTCTTTTGTTGGATTCTAGAAATTTAATTAATTTTAAAAATTCTTTATTAAGAATAGGAGAAATTTCTACAAAGAGATATGAAAATATTCAAGAGGCTATTATTATAAATTATAATAAGAATTTTAAATATTCCAATGCAGAAAAGGAATATTTAGATATAAATAAAGAAGAAAAAGGAAATATAAGAAGTATTTTAATATAAAATGACAACAAAAAAAGAAACAGATGAGATTAAGAAAGCAGTCGTAGAAGAAGTAGGAGATAAGAAAAAAGAGCCTCAGTTAACTGATTTGCCTGGAATTGGGCCGGCTGTTGCAGCAAAATTAGAAAGTGCTGGAATCTTTGATTTAATGTCTCTTGCTGTTATGAGCCCTTCTGCCTTAGCTGATACTGCTGGAGTTAGTTCTGCAGTTGCTAGAAAAGCTATTCAAGCTTCAAGAGATCTACTTGATTTAGGATTTCAAGATGGAGTAGAATATGCTAAAAGAAGACAAGATATAATTCATATTACTACTGGAAGTGATAACCTCAATGAACTTTTAGGAGGAAAGGGAATTGAAAGTAGATCTATAACTGAAGCATTTGGAGCTTATGGAAGTGGAAAGACTCAATTAGCTCTTACATTAGCTGTTAATACTCAATTACCTGAGGAAAAAGGTGGTGCTAATGGAAAAGTTGTTTTTATTGATACAGAAGGAACTTTTAGACCTTCAAGAATAAAAGAAATTGCAGAAGAGATGAACGCTAATTCTGAAAAAGTTTTGAAAAATATCTTTGTAGCAAGAGCTTTTAATTCGGATCATCAGATTCTGCTTCTTGAGAAGGTTACAGATATGATTAAAAAAGGAGAGCCAATAAAACTTTTAATTGTTGATTCTTTAACTGCACATTTTCGTTCAGAATTCTCTGGAAGAGGACAATTAGCTGATAGACAGCAAAAACTAAATCGTTATATGAGAGATTTAATGAAATTAGCGGAAACAAATAATCTTGCTATATATGTGACTAATCAAGTTATGTCAAATCCTGCTCAATTATTTGGAGATCCAACAGTTGCAATTGGAGGAAATATAGTTGGACATGCTAGTACTTATAGAATGTATTTAAGAAGAGGGAAAAAAGATTCACGTGTTGCAAAATTGATAGACAGTCCAAATTTACCAGATAATGAAACAACATTCTATTTAGTAAAAAAAGGAATTAGTGATTAAAAATATTTTAATTTTCTTTTCTTGAGAATTTTTCTATTTCTTCTAAGATTTTTGGAACCATAATCTCAGGAGAACTAGTTATTCTAATATCTTCTAAGATTCCTAGATTTTTATAGAAATCAATCAATGGTTGAGTTGATTTTTTATAAATCTCTAATCTTTCTTTCACTGTGTTTTCATTATCATCATCTCTTTGAATTAATTTTCCTCCACATTTATCACATTTCCCTTCTTCTTTAGGCAACATAGGAGGCATATTTATTCCTTGTCTATTTATCTCTGCAATGTTATAAATATCTCCACAATTTTCACAAATTCTTCTTGAGCATATTTTTTCAATTAGAATATCCTCAGGAATTACTAAATTTAAAACTAGATTTATGTCTGATAAATTTTGTAGAATCTTTGCTTGGATTAAAGTACGGGGAAATCCATCGAGTATAAATCCATTTTCACAATCTTTTTCTTTTATTCTTTGTTTTAGCATTTCTATAACAATTTCATCTGGAACTAATTCTCCTTTATTCATAAATTCTTTTGCTTTCTTTCCAATTTCACTTAGGTTTTTGATATTATCTCTTAATAAATCTCCTGTAGAAATATGAGGAATATTTCTAATTGGTGAAATTCTCTTTGAATAAGTTCCTTTTCCACTTCCAGGAGGACCTAAAAATACTTTTCTCATAAATTTAATTTCAAAAAGAGATTTATAAACTTTATTAATAATCTAAGAATTTTTTTATCTTTAGAATTATCTCTTTTAAGATAAAATACTCCTACGGAGAATTGAACTCCGAACTTAACCTCCGCAAGGTTATGTTATGTCCGTTTAACTATAGGAGCTTTTAACTTTATTGAATATTAATCTTTTTATTTCTTATTAATCTTCTTTTAAAATAAATCAATATATTTTTAATCTCTTCTTAATTTTATTTTCTCTATGGATAAAATTAACTTAGATTTTAATGAGATTCTGTTTGCTGATTTTCATATACATTCTAGATTTTCTCAAGCTTGTAGTAAGAATATCACATTTGAAAATCTTGTTAAATGGGCTAGAATTAAGGGAATTGATTTATTAGGAACAGGAGATTTTACTCATCCTTTATGGTTTAAAGAAATAAAGGATAAATTAGTTGATAATGGAAAAGGAATTTATTATTATCAGGGATTTCCATTTATTATTACAGGAGAAATTTCTTTTATGTATTCTCAAGATGGAAAAGGAAGAAGAATACATCTAAATCTCTTGATTCCAAATATTGAGATTGCTGAGAAGATACAAAATTATTTAGATACCAAGGGAAGAAGAGACTATGACGGAAGGCCTATTTTTAATATTTCTTGCGAAGAATTCACTAGAGAAATGAAGAAAATATCAAAAGATATAGAGATAATTCCTGCCCATATCTGGACTCCTTGGTTTGGTATTTTTGGAAGTAAATCTGGATTTGACTCTTTAAAACAGGCTTTTGGAAGTGAATTTAAAAATATTTTTGCGATTGAAACTGGTATATCTTCAGACCCAGTGATGAATTGGAGAATTAAAGAATTAATAGAGAATAATATCTCTATAGTAAGTTTTTCAGATGCTCATTCTTATTGGCCTTTTAGATTAGGAAGAGAAGCAACTATCTTTAAGAAAACAGATTCTTATAATGAAATTATTAAACAGATAAGAGAAAATGATTTTTTTGGAACAATAGAAGCAGAACCTGCTTATGGAAAATATCATTGGGATGGGCACAGAAATTGTGGATTTTCTTGTTCTTCCAATGAAGCAAAAAAAATTAATTATATCTGTCCTGTATGTAAAAAACTCTTAACTCGAGGAGTTGAAGATAGAGTAGAAGAATTAGCAGAAAATTCTGAGAATTTTAAACCAAAAAATGCAAAGATATTTTATAAAATTCTTCCATTAAATGAATTAATCGTTTTAGTTTATGGAGGAACTTTACAAAGTAAGAAAAATTGGGAAATATATCATTCTCTAATTAATCTTTTTGGTAATGAATTTAATATTCTATTGAAGATTACTAGAGAAGAATTAATTAAGGCAAATATAGATAATAGATTAATCAACTTAATTCTAAAGAATAGAGAAGGAAAAATCAAAATAAAACCAGGTTATGATGGAGTTTATGGAAAAGCAGTATTAGAGAAGAATCAGAAAACTTTATTTTAGAAAACTATTTATAGATTAAAATTTTTATTTAATAAAATGTATAATCCAAAGTTTGATAAACAGATTAAGAATTTCGAAAAAGATCTTTTTAAGAACAGAGGCAATTCCTGTAATCCAGATGTTCGTTCTATGCCTTTATTATTTTATGTTCTTCCTGAAAATATTGAATTAATTCCTTGTGTTAAGAACGATGAAGGAGAATTAATACCTGATGCAAATTATCTAATTGAGAAGGAAAAACTTTATCATAATAATACTTAAATAATCTTTTTATCTTATTTTTTATGGAGAAAATAACTTCTTTTGATATAATCAGACATATTATAGCAGTAACACTTTCTTCTTAGGAATCTAGATTTAAGAGGACTATTATGGTAGATTAGAAAAAAATCTTATAATTCAAAAGTTAGAAAACATTTAAGTGTTTATACATTCTATGTAGCTCATCTTGGACTAACAAATTGAAGTCTTGATTTTTTAATTGATAAGAATCTTGAAAAATATCATGATTTCTCTATTGAAAAAGCTAAAAATTTTTAGTAGAAAAAGATTTTTACTTTTTTAAAGAACTGGGAAAAGAATTGGAATCAGATTGAGTTTTGTCTTTTAAGAATTTGTAATGCGCATCAGTTGTGAGCTTTTTGCATTTTGAACAGATTTTTTCTAGAGTGTATATTTTACAATAAGAACACTTTCTTAATTTCATACCAATTCTTCAATAAATTCTTTTAACTTTTTATGATAAGAGGTTGTAAAATATTTGCCTAAATCTTTTGGATCTACCCATCTTAATTCTACTAAATCTCCTCCTGGTTTTTCTATACCTTCAAAAACTTTAGTTAAGAAACAAATAGATACTAATTCAGGATTTTCAGGATATGTCTTTGAGAAAAAGGCTCCTAAATTCTTAATAATATAACCTGTTTTTTCTTTTATACTTCTTTTTAATGCTCTATCAATATCTTCTCCTTTGTGAAGTCTTCCACCAGGAAAACACCACGTTAATTCTTTTATTTTTGGATCATTTTCTCTTTTTCCAATTAAAATTTTCTTTTTTATTGGATCAAAAATAATTCCTAGAACTATTACTTCAAACTTCCCTTCCTCCATAATCTTTTGGATTTTCTCCTTTATTTAAATCTTTTGTTTTATAAGATTTTTTAAAAAATCAAATTATTTTCTCTTCTCTTTTATCTCAAAATCCATATTCTCTTTTTTTGCATCTTTCTCAATATTCTTGATTATTTCCTTTAATTTTTTATCAGCTGTCTTTATATTTTCTGCCTCTGTTTTTATTGAATATGTCCCTGCGGATATATATTTTATCTCTGAATTCTCCTTTTCTGCTTTTTCTAAAATTTTCTTAATTAATTCTAATCCATTTGAATTTGTTGAGATTAATTTTATTTCTCTTTTTAATGTAGCATTCTTTTTCTTTTCTTTTTTTAATATTTTAAATATTTTTTCAGCTTCTAACTTTCCACAAACTTTCTCTAATTCTTTTGGATCTTTCTTAGCTTCTTCTAAAAAATCTGAAATCTTTCTATCTTTTGTAATATCTGAAATTATTTTTTCTGCTTTCTCTTTTAATATGCTCTTTAAAACACTTTCATAACTTTTCTCTTTATTATATAACTCTATTACTTCTTTTCTCTCTTTTTGATTTACTCTTCTTAATGATAAATCTATTTTATCTCCTGAGATTCTTAGAATTTTACATACTATCTTTTTCTTAGGAACAACATAATCTCTTATATTTCTTATTCTTCCTGGCGCAATTTCACTTAAAATTATGCTTCCTTCTTTTTCTTCATTTTCAAAGTGTATTCTTACAAAAACTATTGTTCCTATTATCTTTTCTACAGTGCATAATACCAAATCTCCTTCTTCTAATTTCTGAACCATAAATAAAAGAAAAATTAAAGAGTTTTAAAGTTTGTGATAAAGAAATAGATTAAAATTATAAGATATCTACTATTAAATAAGTCTAAACTTTAACAACTTCTATTTCTAGATTTCTTTTTAATAAGTTCAGAAAATCATTTTCTTTATCTTTGTTAATTAGACATCCTGCTGCTACATCATGTCCTCCTACTTCTCCTCCAATAGCTTTTGTAACCTTTTCTAGAATTTTCTTGACATTTCTTCCTTCTCCAACTCTTCTTGCAGAGACTTTTATTTTATTTTCATAATATGCTAAAGTTATGATGATTGTTCCTTCTTCATACAATGATGAGTTTTGAAGTATACTTGCTATAGTTCCTATTATAGTGTCTTGAATTTTGTTCTTAGCATTTATTATTATAAATCCATTTCCTTGAATCTTCTCTGTTTCTGAAGCAAACTTTAGAGCTTCTATAAGATATCTTTTATACTTTGTATGAATTGATTCTGTTTCTTTTTTTGTTTTTTGGCATTCCAAACAAAATCTTATTGCTAAATCACTTCTTCCTAATCTTGAGCATGCATTAATTTTAGCACTTAATTCTCTACCATCCTCCAGTTTGTTAAAAAATTTCAAAAGAAAGATATCTCCCATTAATTTTTTATCTTTTGTTTTAGGATTTCTTAACATAATAGCAGTTATTAAACTTGACATTTCATTATCATCTAATTCTATAAGAGTCTTATATCTTCCATTTGTTGGACTTAATCCAGCATCTCTTAAAAGTTCTATAACCTTATCAGAATTTCCAGTGACTCCTGGAATATAAGGATAAGAATTATATTCTAAAACTCTGTTAAGAGGTCTTGTTGAAGGATAAATCAATAGTCCTCTTTTTCTTTTAATATCTCCATCTTCTAAGATACCTCTATTTAATTTGTCTATTTCTTTTTCCATAGAATCTCCTATCATTCCAAGAATTCCTAATTTTGCTATTTCTTTATTTTTAGAAGTAATCTCTTTACAGAAAAGATAAGTTAGACAAGCAGCATTCATTTTTTGTTTTTTATATAATTCTGGATTTATAATCTCTATATCTTTAGGAACCTCTTCAGAAACTTCATGATGATCTATTACAAAGACTTTTTTAAAATTAGATTTTTTAATATAGTTTAAATGTGATGAAGCTAAATCTAAGAAAAGGATTACCTTATTTTTTGGAATCTTATCAATAAATTCTTTTTCAAGATTTTTTATTATTTTCACAGAAAATCTTTTATCAAGTTCTTTTAGAGTCTTAATCATTATTGTGGCTGAGGTAATTCCATCTGTATCAAAATGACTTACTATATAAATTTCTTTATCTTCTATAGACTCTAAGAATTTCTTAGCAGTATTTTTAATTTTTTCTTCTAAATCCTCTTTTTCCATTTTAAAAAGAATGAAATTTTATTTATTCTTTGAGATATCTTTTAATCTTTCTTAATTTTGCAAAGAGCCTATCTTTCTCTCTCATAGCCTTTTTATCTTGTTTGTTCTTTTCATAATGCTCCTTTACTTTTATAGCCTTTTCTTCAGTATTTTTCCTTTCAGGATCAATATATTTATTATTCTCTTTTAAAATTATAGAAATTTTCTTATTGTACTCTTTAGGATGAATTCCTTGTTTTCTTAGATTTTCTCCTATTTTCTCTGCTGTAAATCCTTTATCTACAAGTTTTAATATCTCTTTTTCAAATTCTTGCTGTGATATTCTCTTTTCTTGTTTTTTTGGAATTGCTTTTTTTATCATTGTAATAAATTGGAATTTAGTTTTTTAAACCTTGCTGTGTATTCTTAACAAAGATATTTAAATTGTTTTTAACTTTATTTTTTATGGGTAAGAGTATAGGAGTTCTTAGTGTAAAAGGAGGTGTAGGAAAAACATCTAGTGTGGTATCTCTTGGAAATGCTTTTGCAGATTTGGGAAAAAAAGTCTTGCTTGTTGATGGTAATCTATCTGCTCCAAATCTAGGACAACATTTGAATATTTATGATCCGGAAATTACTTTACATCATGTTTTGGGAAGAAAAGCAAATACAAAAAGTGCTATTTATTCTTTAGAGAAATTTGACATTATTCCATCTTCTCTTTTTAATAATTTAGAGATTAATCCTCTAAAATTGAGAGATAGAATAAAACCTCTAAAAAGAAAATATGATATTATTCTAATTGATTCTTCTCCTTCTATTAATGAAGAAGCTTTGGCTGTAGCTTATGCCTCAGATGAAATTTTAATTATTACAACTCCTGATAAACCTACTCTAAGCACAACATTAAAAAATGTAGATTTAGCAAGGAAAAGAGGAATTCCTATTAATGGAATAATACTTAATAAATTTTATAATAAGAACTTTGAAATTTCTATTAAAGATATAGAAGAAATCTCTGAAGTTCCTGTTATGGCAGTAATTCCTTATGATACTAATGTATTGAAATCACTTGCTAAGACAATTCCATTTACTTCTTTTAAACCAAAATCAGAAGGAAGTCAAGAATATAGAAAATTAGCTGCAACTTTAGTAGGAGAAAAATATAGACCTATTAAATTAAAAAATTTTTTTAGATGGATTTCTCCTAAAAAGCAGGATATAAATAGAATTATTTTTTATAAAAGAGTCTTTGAGGATTAGATTACTTTCTTATTGACCTAGATTTATATTTTATTATATCAAAAATATTTGTTGAAATTTTTCTGATGATTAAGATTTGGATATATTGTAAATAATTGCTTGTATTCCTTTTAATAGTTGTGTATAGGCTTTAAAGAGATAGAGTACAGGCAACTTTTATAAATTGATTTTTTATATTAGATATAAAGCCCCATAGTACAGCGGTCAAGTATATAGGCCTTTGAAGCCTGTGACCTCGGTTCGAATCCGAGTGGGGCTATAATATGTCTCGTGTAATATAAATATTAATAAACGAGCAATTTCTATTGATTTTTATGTGGAAGAAAGAAAAATCTAATTTGGATTTTGTTGATTCAAAGATTATAAAAAGAGATTTTATTGTTGCAGAAGGTAGCACTCTTTCTTATACTTTCTTAGATGGAGAGAAAAACCCCTTTGAAAGAGATATTTATTCTCCTATTTTTTATTTATTTAAAGTTCATAGAAACCATCCCATTAGAATTTTTCATAGTGGAATAGGTTATTCTAATGTTTGGCCTGCTAATGAAAATAAGAAAAGTTTAAAAAATTTTAGAATGCCTGCAGAGGTTGTAAAAGATAAGATGAATTATGATTTAACTACATTTATGCTTGTTCCATTTGATATTAATTTTGAAGGGAATATTCAAGCATGGAAAAAATTTTTAATAAATGATGGATTTGTTTCTGAAGAAGATAGTCCTATTATAGATGAGATGAGAAAAACAAAACAAGATGTTTCCTTATTATATTGTCCTCACGGAGTTTCTATTCATAGTCAGGATTATTTTCATCGTTTATCTGAAGTGATGCCTTCGCAAGTTATTAAACATTTTTTTTCTTGGTTGACAGAAGAAAAAGAAATAACTTCGCATAAACAAACTTTTAATAAAAAGCTAGAAGGAAAAGTTTTAGTAGCCCCCGAGATTGCAAGAGAAGTTACAGCAAACATTTTTAAGATATTAGAAGAAAGATACAGTACTAGATTACTTTTTGATAGATACAAGGAAGATTTTTCAGATATTTTTAGATTTTCTTAATTTCTGTATCTTCCTCTTTTTTCAACTGCTTTTAATCTTTCAAGAACAATCTTTGAATCTTTGGAGTTTTCATAACCTTTTAGAAACTCTTTAAATAAGATTTCCCAGTTTTTGAAATGTTTTGCTTCAAGAGCTTGTTTTAACAAATGAATATCTACTGCTTTGTCCTCAAATTTAGAACTAATGAATCCTAAACCAAAATCTATAAAAAAAATATCATTATCTTTTAAAATCATATTGCTTGTTGTTAAATCTCCATGAATTATTTCATTTTGATGAAGTTTGAGGATATTCTTTCCAATCTCTCTTAAAATCTGTTTTTGTTTTTTTAAAGGGAAATTATCTAGATTATCTGAAAGCTTTTTTCCTTCTATAAAATTCATTGTGATTTTTTTTGTTTTTTCATCACTCTTTATTATGGTAGGAACTGGAATTATTTTTCCTGCTCTATTTATTATTCTTGTTTCACTTCTTGTACGCAACTTTCTTATTTTCTCATCAATTTCAGAAATTCTGTATAATTTTTTTATTCTATTTTTTATTATAATATTTTTTTTCTTATCTAAAAGAATTATTGCTTCTGCTCCTTGTTGCATTATTTGAAGCTTCACTTTAAAATCCTTTAAAACTCCTTTTTCCGAATTTCTTTGCTAATTTCATCATCTGTTTTTGACTTAAACCTTTTGAGAAATCTCCTTCACTTTCTAAACCATCTTTTACTAAACTATTAAGCATTTTATACTGTTTTATTAAAGCTCTTACATCACTATTTGCAACTCCAGAACCTTTAGCGATTCTATTTATTCTAGAAATTTGTTTCTCTAAGATTTCTGGATTCTCTTTTTCTTGTTTAGTCATAGATTTTATTATATGCTCCCATTTTGAAATCTTTTCTTGTTGGGATTCTAATTTCTCTTCTGAAATTTTATCCTTTACCTTTGAAAATCCAGGAATCATTCCTTTAATTTTCTCAAAACCCCCTAAAGAGTTTAAAGATTTTACTTGTTCAACAACATCTTCTAGAGAAAGTTTTCCTTCTCCGAGTTTCTTTTGCATTTCTTTCTGTTTTCCTTCATCTGTAATAGAATGGATTTTTTCTATAAGAGTTTGCAAGTCTCCCATTCCCAATAATCTAGATAGAAATCTTTCTGGACTGAATTCTTCCAAATCATTTATTTTTTCACCTGTTCCAATAAAATAAACAGGAGCATTTGTTTCTGCACAGGCTGTTAGTGCTCCTCCGCCTTTTGCTGTTGAATCCATTCTTGTGATTATTACTCCTGTGATATTCAAAGCTTCTTTGAATTCCTGTGCTTGCTTTTTTGCTACTTGTCCAATATCTGCTGGCATTACAAGAATTGTTTCTGTTGGCTGAATTTCTTTTCCTAAATCCTTTATCTCTTTAATTAATCCTTTGTCTAAAGTGTGTCTTCCTGCTGTATCTATTAAGACTAAATCAAATTTTTCTAATTCTTTTTTTATTTTTTTATATGTTTTTATTGCATTGTTCTCATTCATATCAACAAAAAAAGTTAGTTTGTTTCTTTCTCCTAATTGTTTTAATTGTTCTTTTGCAGCAGGACGATGAACATCTAATCCAACCATTGCAACTCTTTTTCCACGCTTTGCATAATAATTTGCTAATTTTGAAATTGTTGTAGTCTTTCCTGATCCATACAATCCAAGAAGTATAATTCTATTCTGTTTTTCCTGAAGCTTGAGTTGCTTTTGTTCTCCTAGAATTCTTAAAAGTTCATCATGAAGAATCTTTATTATATGCTCTTTTTTATCTATACTTTTTATTCTTTCATCTTGTGCTGTATTTCTAATCTTATCTGATATTTCCTTAATCAGGGAAATATTAACATCTGCTTCAATTAAGGCTCTTTGTAAATCTCTTATTATTGAATCCACTAAATTTTTGTCTAAAAATATAGCATTTGCTATCTTATCTGTAGCTTTTCTTATAGTTTCTCCTAATTTTTCAAGCATATTTTAATAAGAAATATTTAGATTAAGAAGTTTTTGGTAATGATTTTTATTTAATAATTCTTCTGAAGTATTCTATTTATTATTCTTAATTTATTTATAATCCCAATTCTTTCAAGAACTTTTTCTTATCAAATATCTCAATATCCTTATATTCTTGTCCTGTTCCTAGAAATAAAATAGGCTTTTGTATAGCATAACATAAAGATAATGCTGTTCCTCCTCTTTCATCAATATCTGCTTTGGTTAAAATAATTCCATCAATTCCTAGACTCCAGTCAAAACTCTTTACTTGCTCTATAATATCATTTCCTGTTATGCTTTCTCCTACGAAAATTTTTAAATCAGGATTACAAGTTTTCTTTATCTTTTCTAATTCTTTCATAAGATTCTTTGCTGTGTGCATTCTTCCAGCTGTATCTATTAAAACACAATCAATAAAATTTTTCTTTGCATAATTTATAGCATCAAAAGCAACTGAAGAAGGATCAGCTCCATATTTACTTGAAATTACTCTAAGATTTAATTTTTTTCCATGCTTTTCTAATTGTTCAATTGAGGCAGCTCTAAAAGTATCTGATGCTGCTAAAACACAAGAAAGATTTTTTCTCTTTAAATATTCCGCAATTTTAGCAATAGTTGTTGTTTTTCCTGTTCCATTTATGCCACAAAATAAAATAACATAAGGTTCTTTTGTTTGATTCTGAATTTTTTCTTTAATTTTTTCTGATAAATTGAAGGGATCTATTAAAATTTTTTCAATAAGCTCTTTTAATATCTCTCTAATTTCATATTCAACCTCTTTTTTTAATAATTCTCTTCCGACTATTCTTTCTTTTAATTCTTTAATAATCTCTTTAGAAGCTTCCAAAGCAACATTATTTTCTAAAAGAAGCATCTCTAAATCTTCTGAATAAATTTCAAATTCTTTTTCAGAAATTTTTATTCTATTAACTTTAGAAACTATCCTTTTGAGAAATCCTTTTTCTTCTGATTTTTCTTTAATTTCTAATTCTTTTTTAATTTTTTCTAATTTCTCTAAATCAGGTTCATATTTCTGGATTCCTGGTTCAAATTTCTTAGGAATTTCAATTTCTTCTCTTGATTCTACTGATTCTTCTTCAGAAATTTTTTTTGTCCAATCTCTTAATTTTTCTCTAAATTTTCTGAACATATTCTCAAAAAGACATAATACTTTATAAATATGTGTCACACTTTTTGTTCTAATTTCTGCGAAAGATTTTATGATACACTATGTAATACAATTTGTTATACTTTTTATTACTCATCCTAATTTAATATAATTCTTTATTTTCCAAATGAATCAAAGCCATTTGAATGGCCTGTTTCGTATAATCCTTTCTACTTATTTTTCCTTTTGTTAGCATTTCAATAGCTCCTTTAGATGAATTTATCTTTCTATCAGTCGTTAGTCCTAATCTATAGAATGCTTCATTTGCATCTATTCCATCATCATGAATAATTTGTGTAACTTTAGTCGGAAATTCAAAGGCACAAGATAAACCTAAATGGTAATTATTTCCGTCGTAAATTGCACAAGCACAAAAATCCATGCTCCCAGTTTTTGTTTGTGGAACTAACATTAAACCGTTTTCTATGCCAAAACTATACGTGCATCCATTGAAAACAGCTTTAGCTCTGTTTATAGCCCCTTTAACTGTTTCCTCTAATGACTTTGGTTGTTCACTTACTCCTGAATTTGTTTCTATTCCATAAACTCCATAATTTCTAAAATCAGGATAATCAACAAGAACTTCTCTAACTGCTTCAACTTTAACTGGATTTTTAGATGCTACATTTATTTTCATATATTTTTATCTTTTGCTGGTTTAAATTAATTATTATGCTAAATAATCAAAATTAGAAAAACGTATAGTGGACACTTCTGGGCGCTATATTATAAATTTAGGTGAAATCTTATAAAAATCTATAAAAGAACAAATTTTATAATTTTATAACTTTTTTCTTTAATTATCTAAATTTTTATAAAGATGTTCTTCTTTTATAAAGATATGAAAGGAATTTTAGTTATTATTGATGGAATGGGAGATTTACCTTGTAAACAGTTAGATGAAAAGACTCCTTTGGAAGCAGCAGATACTCCTAATATGGATTTTTTAGCTTCTAGAGGTAAGCTAGGACATATGCATCCTGTTAAGCCAGGATTTATTCCAGAATCTGATGAAGCAATTCTTTCAATATTTGGTAATGATTTAATATCAAGCACCAGAGGACAATTAGAAGCTAGAGGAACTGATGTTAAGATAGTAAGAGGAGATTTAGCTTTAAGAGTTAATTTTGCTACTATAGACTCTTTAAAAAAAGGGAATATTATTGATAGAAGAGCAGGAAGGACATTAACTACTCAAGAAGCAGAAGAATTAGGAAAAGCAGTAAGTAAAATAACTCTCTCACATAAATTTGTTTTTATTCCTACATTGCAACATAGAGGAGTTTTAATTCTTAGAGGAGGATTTTCTGATAATATTTCAGGAAATGATTCTACATATATTCAAGGAAAATCCACAAAAGTAGATAAAATTATTCCATGTAAAGCTTTAGATGATGATGAAAATTCACAATATACTGTGAATATACTCAACGAATTTATAGAGAAAGTTTATAATGTTCTTAATAAAAATCCAATTAATGAAGAAAGAAGGAAAAAAGGACTTTTGCCAGCAAATTATCTTTTAGTTAGAGGTGCAGGAATTGAACAACCAAAATTAAAATCCTACAAAAAATGGCTTTCTGTTGTTTATATGCCTTTAGAAAAAGGATTTTCTAAATTTTGTGGTATGAATACTTTTTCCTTTGAATATCCAAGATTAAAAGAACTAGATGTTTATGCTAATCTTTATGAAGGATTAAAAAAAGCATGTAAATTCTCAATTAAAGTTTTGAAAAAGAATTATAAAAAAGTAGATTATGCTTATATTCACTTAAAAGAAACAGATTTTCCAGGACATGATAATAAACCTTTGGAAAAGAAGTTAATGATAGAATATATAGATAAAACTTTATTTAGATTTCTTAGAAAATTTGTTCCTCCTAAAAATATTAAAGTTCTAGTAACTGCTGATCACGCAACTCCATGTAAGTTAAAAGAACATTCAGCTGATACAGTTCCTGTTTTATTTTATCCAGGAATAGAAACAGTTCCTAAAGAAAAACACTTTAATGAAAAAGAAGCAAGAAAAGGAGAATTGGGTAGATTTTTAGGAAAAGACTTATTCAAGAAAGTAGGATTTATGAGATAATTCTTAATCACAGCAATCATTAAAAATCTATATTTCTTTTTATTTATATGATAACTTATAATGATTTATATGAAGCTTCTAGAAAAGAAAGATATTCTCAACAATTACAAAAACTTCCAAATAAATTTATTTTAGAAGTTGCAGAATATCTTAAAGATAAAAAAGAGATTGCTTCTAAAGAAAATGATGATTTCTCTGACGTTATAATTAAAACAAAAAAACAACTTGAGAATGCTCTTACTTTATTTAAAGAATTAATGCTAAGAAGAAGGAGAAAGATTCTTGATTTAGTTCTTATTGCTGCTGAAACAGGAATTTCGAAACAAGATTTTGATAATATGTTTGATTTAGAGAAAGAACTTTTTGAAAAGTTAATGGATTGTGTAGACTTTTCAGATAAGAAAGTTAATAAAATTTTAAGTGGAGAGAAAAAAGAACAAGAGAATGAACTGATTGTTTTTAAACAGAATGTAGAAGAATTTATTGATTTAAATGGTGAAAGAATGGGCCCTTTTGAAAAAGGACAAATTGCAAATATTTCTAAGGATATAGCTAAAATTCTTATTGACGACGATAAAGCAGAAATTGTAGGTGAATCTTCTTAATTATGAATTGATATTCAAAACAAAAGATTTAAATAGTCTAATGAATTGGTATTCATAACTAAAATTAAGCTATTTAATAGCAGGAGGAAAATAAAATGCCTAGTGGAGATAGAACAGGACCTATGGGACAAGGACCAAGAACTGGAAGAGGATTAGGATACTGTTCAGGTTCAAATGTTCCTGGATTTATGAACTCTGGATTTGGTAGGAGTTTCGGAGTAGGATTTGGAAGAAGATTTATGAATAGAGCAAGATTTTTACCAATTCAGCAAAATACAGCACAAAGATTAGTTCCAATAGTTCAAAATTCACAAGAGACTGTATCTGAAGAAAAACAATTCTTAGAACAAGAATTGGAGAATTTGAAGCAAGATATGGAAGATATAGAGAAAAGATTAAAAGAATTAAAATCTTAACTAGAGTGAACTACTTTGATTAGTTTATTTATAAAAAATAAAATGCCTCGCCCTCAAAGAATAAGAAGGATTTACTTTGATCCTAGAATAACAAATTTTAGACCTGCAGGTTTTGATTTAAGTAGTTCTTCAGAAGTAATTCTTACAAGAGAAGAATTAGAGGCTATTAGATTAATAGATTATGAAAAAAACAATCAAGCAAAAGCTGCTAAAAATATGAAAATTAGTCAACCAACACTCTCTCGTATATTAGTATCTGCTAGAAATAAGATTTCAGTAGCTTTAATTGATGGTTCAGCAATTAAAATAGAAGGAGGTAATTTTAAGATGGTTCAACCTAGAAGAAGTTTAGGAGCAGGAAGAGGTCTTGGAGCAGGATCTGGAGGCAGAGGAAGAATGGGTGGATTTGCAGCAGGCCCTGGAGGAGTTTGTAAATGTACAAATCCTGACTGTGGTTATGAGGAACCTCAAATTAGAGGAGTTCCTTGTTCAAACAAAAAATGTCCTAAATGTGGCTCAGCTATGACTCGAAAATTATAAAGAAAAACAAAATCTTTTATATTGTGAGAATTATTTGATTATAATAGTTAAAAATGGATAAAAAAGTTAAGGATGCTATAAAAAAAGCAGGAAAAATGTTATGGAGAAGTTTTCCTTTAATATTTGGAACTGTTTTACTTATCAGTTTAGTAACAACTTTAGTTCCTAATGAATTTTATGTTAAAATCTTTACTGGAAATATTCTATTTGATTCTTTTTTAGGAAGTTTGATAGGAAGTATCTCTGCTGGAAATCCTATAATAAGTTATATTTTTGGAGGAGAATTTTTAGAAGAAGGAATTAGTCTTATCGCTGTTACTGCTTTTATTGTATCTTGGGTTACAGTAGGAGTTATTCAAATTCCTGCTGAATCTTTTTTATTAGGAAGAAAATTTACTTTACTTAGAAATCTTCTTAGCTTCCTCTTTGCAATAATCGTCGCTATTTTGACAGTAATCATTTTAGGAGTTTTATGATGTTAAGAGAAAAAAAAGAAAAAAGAATAATACAAAGATTAAGAGAAAGGGAGATAGGTGGAACTTGGTATTTTCTTTCTGCAATGATTTTAGTTTATATAATATTACTTTTTGTTAATTCTGGGATATTTTTATCTTCTCTAAATTTATTTTTTGATATTTTCTCAACAATAATTCCAATTTTCTTTGTTGTTTTTATTTTAATGGCTATTTCAAACTATTTTATTACTCCAGAAATTAGTATTAAATATTTAAAAAGAAAAGGACCAAAAAAATGGTTTTTTACTATTATAGGAGGAATTTTATCTTCAGGACCTATTTATATGTGGTATCCTCTTTTAGCTGATTTAAAAGAGAAAGGAATTTCTAATGGACTTATTGCTTGCTTTTTGTATAATCGTTCTGTTAAAATTCCTTTAATTCCTATTATGCTTGTTTATTTTAATTGGAAATATGTTTTTGTTTTACTTTTTATTATGATCTTTATTTCAGTTATTCAAGGAATAATAATAAATAAATTTTATGAGGAGGAAAAATGAAAATAGGAATAGCAACTGAAAAAGAGAATGTAGAAGGAGAAGTTAGTATGAGGGCTGGAAGAGCTCCGTATTATCTAATCTTTGAGAATAAGAAATTAGTTAAAAAGATGAAAAATCCTTTTGCAGTTGGTGGAGGAGGTGCTGGATTTTCAGTAGCAAAAATGCTTTCTGATGAAGGAGTTAAGAAAGTTGTTTCTGGAAGTCTTGGAGGAAATATGAAAACTGCTTTAGAAGGAAGAGGAGTTAAATCTGAAGAATTTACAGGAAGCATAAAAGAAGCTCTTGAAAAGTTTAGTTAAATTTATTAATTGTATAAACTAAATTCTTTTATGAATAATCTAAGTAGAACTCTTACTGGAGGAATTATGATACTAATTGGAATTTTCTTAATTGTTGTTTCATTTTTTTTAGATTACTTTTTTTTAATCTATGGAATTGTACTTTTTGTTATAGGTCTTATAATCTATTTTAATAAAAAAGAAGATGAAATAGAAAAAATTAAAAAGCAGAAATGAATAATAAAAAGATGAAAGATATTATTGCCACTACTGGTAATGAGATTCCAGAAAAGCAGATTAAAGAAATTTTAGGAGTAGTTAAAGGAAATACTGTAAGAGCGAGAAACATAGGAAGAGATATTGGTGCTGGATTTAAGAATCTCATAGGAGGAGAAGTAAAGACTTATACTCAAATGACTAGTGACTCTAGAGATGAAGCTTTTAATAGGATGGTAAATCAAGCAGTTGATCTCAAAGCAGACGCTATTATTGGAATAAGATTTATGACTTCTATGGTAATGCAAGGAGCATCTGAAATGCTTGCTTATGGAACTGCAGTTAAATTGAAATAAATTAAATTTAGATAAATTAAATAAGAAAAATTAAAATGACAGAAGAATCTTGTATCTTTCCAAAATGTCCAAAATGTAATAAAGGATATTTAGTTCCTTTTTCATATAAAGAAGATGTTTTTGAAAAATGGAAATGTACTAATCCTGAATGTGGTTATGTTGTTCAAAAAAGATAACTATTTTTTATAGATTATTGATTGAATTAAGAGAATCATCCATAGAATAGCATTAAATAAAGTTATTCCACTTGATAAATATAATTTTAATGTTAAAAAAGTTGTTCCCATAATATAAAGTGCTATAGTAGTTATGATTCCTGTTTGTACTGTGATATAATTTTTTCTACTCTTAAATCCTTTATAGATTTGAGGAATTAATGCATATCCCATTAGAATATTCGCGATAGTTATAATTATATCTTGCCAAATCATTTTATATTATTTAAAAAAAGCCTGCAGAGGGATTCAAACCCCCGGCCTACTGATTACAGGTCAGTCGCTCTATCACTGAGCTATGCAGGCATTTTAAAATTTAAGAGCTTAAATTAGTTTAAGCAGAAGTATTTAAAAGATTTCTTATTGTTCTTTTTTTTCAAATCTTTTCTCAACATTTAAAATTCTAATTTCACAAAGACTTAGTGGATAGATTTTTTTTAATTTTAAACTTAGAGATTTTTGAAGAATGCTCTTTAAAGTATCACTAAATATTTCATCTACTTTCTTGTTTTTAGAATAATCTAATAATTCTTCTTTTGTTTTTTCTCTTAAAGCTTTTCTTACTCTTTTAGAAATCTTTCTTCTAGTAACCAAAAGTGGCTTTATTCTTATCTGAGCATCCTTACATTCTAAAGAAATAGAGTCTTCAACATAATTAGTTCTCTTTCTGACAACTTTTCTTATGAATGTTTGAACTATTTCAAACTTTTTTGGTATAGAAGTAGCTTTCTCTCCATCTATTCTGACTTCTGTACTCAATAAAGCATTTTTTCCTTTAAGTATTCTTGTCAAATCGTATTTGATTATTCTTTTTTCTGTATCTTTAAGAGTATATGCATATAAATAAGTAGTTTTATTTATAATTGGAATATCTACTTCAAAAAATCTTTTTTTCTTTTTTGCTATTGCCATTTTATTCTTGTATTAACTTATTTGTTCTTTTATTTCTTCTTGATTGACGATAATGTGCTTTTCCACATTCACTACAAATATACATAATATTTGTCTTTTTGTTTGTCTTTGTCTTCCTTTTAAATTTGCTAACTGCAGGTTTTGAATATTTTCCTTTATTTCCTACTCCTCTACTCTGTCCTCTCAACTTTGCTCTTGATTTGCTTCCTCTAGTCAAAGTTCCTCTTTTAGAACCTGTTCCTACTACTTTAATCTTATGCTCTGTTTTTTTCCTACAATAAGGACAATATCTCTGAATCTTCTTTGGAATTTTCATAAAGAAGAAAAATAAGTTGGGTTTTTAAAGTTAATTAATGGTTCCATCCGGAATCGAACCGGAGTTACATCCACGTCAAGGATGTGTCTTAACCACTGGACTATGGAACCTGCTAAAAAATGACTCTCGGAATATTTAAATATAATCATTTCTTTTTTTAGTAATGTTCTTGAAAAAAAGCCCTCCACAGTATATTCCAGTTAGACCCAGAAGAATGAATCATCTTATCTTTCTAGGTTATTTAATTATAGGCTTTTATTTTATAAATTATCCTTTTGAATTTATAGAAGTTCCTGATTTTATTTTAGATTTTAATCAATGGATAATTCTTGCTGGAGGAATTCTTATGTTGATAGGCGCATTAAATTATTTTAAATTAAAAAAGAGATAATTTTTTAAAACAATTTCTAAAATTTTATCCTATCTTACATTTTTCTGATTAGCTTAGTAACTTACTTAGTAACTTAGTTAATAAGTTAATTATTAAGAAACATTTATATATTTAAATTTTATATTATATTATACTAAATTAGAATTTTTAAAAAAAAGATTTATGAAGAAATATTTGCTTCTCATAGAAGATGAAAAGGTCTGGCAGAAATTTAAAGATATTATTAATAAAGATATCAATACAGAAATTATAGATTTAATAAAGAAAAGAATTAATTCGGAAGTTAAAAAAAATGATAAGTAAATTTTTTCCTAAATATAAGAAGTCACAAGTAACTTTATTTATCATATTGGCTATAATGATTGTTGCAGGAACAGTCTCTTTTATAGTATTTAAAGATCTTTTTATTCCTGGAGAAATTCCACATAATTTAGAACCAGTTTATGATACTTTTCTTTCTTGTTTAAATGAGGATATAAAAGTTGGAATTGATATTTTAGAAAGTCAAGGAGGTTATATTAAATTACCAGAATTTGAATCTGGATCAGATTATATGCCCTTTTCCTCTCAATTGAACTTTGTTGGAACTTCTATTCCTTATTGGTATTATGTTTCTGGAAATAATATCCAAAAAGAACAAATTCCTAGTAAGATAGAAATGGAAAAACAATTAGAAAGTTTTGTTGAGGAGAAAATTTATGATTGTTCATTTGAAGATTATTATAAACAAGGTTTTGAAATATCTTTTGGAGAACCTAAAGTAAATATTAAAATACTCAAAAAAGGAGTTGAAGCTGATATTAATATGAATTTAGCTATTAAAAAAGGAAATGATAGTGTTAGAGTAGAAAATCATAGTATTTTAGTTAACTCTAATCTAGGAAATTTGTATGAATCTGCTAAAAAAATTTATGATAAAGAACAGGAAGAATTATTTTTAGAAAAATATACTCTAGATGTTTTAAGATTATATGCTCCTGTAGATGGAGTTGAATTAACCTGCAGTCCTCTTATATGGAATGCTAACGAAGTTTTTGATGAACTTGAAAATTCAATAGAAGCAAATATTCTTGCTTTGAAAACAAAAGGAGGAGATTATTCTTTAAAGAAAAAAGAAGATAAATACTTTGTCTTAGACTTAGATGAAAATGCAAGATTTATCACTTCTAAAAATTTTAGTCATTCTTTTGAGGTCTCACCCTCTGAAGGATCTATTCTAATTGCTGAACCAGTAGGAAATCAACCAGGTTTAGGTGCATTAGGATTTTGTTATGTACCCTATCATTTTGTTTATTCCTTAAAATATCCTGTTCTAGTTCAGGTATATTCTAATAAATTCCAAGAAATTTTTCAATTTCCAGTCGCAGTTATTATTCAAGGAAATCAACCTAGAGAACCTTTAGAAACTAATGCAATTGAATTCGGAATTCCTGATTTTTGTAAATATAAAAATACATTAATGAAAGTAAAAACTTATGATATGAGTTCAAATTCTATTGACTCTCAAATTTCTTATGAATGTCTTGGAACTGTTTGTGATATTGGAGAGACAGAAAACGGAATTTTAACTTCAGCATTTCCACAATGTGTTAATGGTTATATAATTGCAAAATCAGAAGGATTTGAAGAAACAAAGTATCTATCTTCTACAACTTCTTCAAAAAATGTAGAAATATTCTTATATAAACTTTATAATTTGAGTATAGATCTGAATTTAGAAGGAAGAGAATATAATGGAAATGCTATAATTCACTTTAATTCTGATAAGAATTCGAAAACAATAGTATATCCAGAAAGAAAAAGCGTTGAATTAAGCGAAGGACAGTATGAAATTAAAGTTTATATTTATAGAAATTCTTCATTAAAATTGGAAGAAGTTACTTATGAACAATGTGTAGATGTTCCTAAATCAGGTTTAGGAAGTTTTTTTGGTTTAACAGAAGAAAAATGTTTTGAAATGAAAGTTCCTGAGCAAATAATTCCTCAATCTTTAGCAGGAGGAGGAACACAAAATCATTATATTTTAGATTCTGATTTAAAAAATTCAAGAAATATTAAAATAAATGTACAAAGTCTTCCTGAACCAAAAACTATTGAAGATTTACAAAATAATTATTTATTATTTGAAGATAAAGGCTTAAATATTTTATTTAGATAAAATGAAAAATAAAGAAATAAAAAATGAATAAAAAAATCCTAATAATTTTTGGAATGTTTCTTTTAATAGGAATTTTCTTAATAATAAGTATCTCAGCAACTTATATGCGTTCTAATGCTGCTTATACTACTTCTGGAACAAGTTTTAATTATAATTATGGATATTCAGGAGAATGGCAGGTTGATAGTTCTATGTGCGAGGCTGGACAAGATTTTGTAATTCAAATTGCTCCTTTTGGATGTGAGCCAGCTGTTGTCAGAAGTGATTTACTTGAAGAGCAGAATGTTCCTGTTTATTGTCAATTAGGAGCTACTAAAATAAATCCTTTAATAGAAGTTGAAGCTATTGAAAGCATAGATTTTTCTGGAAATTATCCTAAAGAAATTGCTGGAGTTGGTTTTCATCCTGCAAAGGCAGCTTTGGGATTAGATGGAGATTTAAATTCTCCAATTTTGAATAATATTGGTTATGTAGTTATATTATTAAGACAACAATCAAATGAGTCAGAAATGCCAGATTATGTATCAGGAAATTTAACTGCTAAAATAAGATATGATATAGAAGATGCTTATGGTATCGGAGATGCAACTTTTTATCTTCCTAAATTAGATGATTTAGAATGGAATTCAAGAAAGAATCAGTATAGTTTTTGGAAAGGAAGAGGTTATCTAAGAGCAGAAGGAATTGAAACAGATGGAGCTTCAGTTTCTCTTTATGATGGAAAAATGGAAAAAATAACTTCTGTTAATCTAAAAAGAGGAGAAATCTCCAATAAGATTTATCTTCCTGGATTTGATTGTTTAGCTGGACTTAAATTGAAATTAGAAGGTTTAGAAGCTCCAGATACTCGAGCTAAGTTAGATATTAATGGAGAAATAATAGAAGTTGCAAAAGGTGAAAAGTTTTTAGAAGAAAGATGTCAGATTGAAGATATTAATAAAAAGGGACTTATAGATTTTGTTGAGATAAAATGCAGAGAAGATGAGCAAGGATTATTTGGAGGAGAAACTTTTCCTCTAAAAATTAGTCCTAAAATTAATTTGAGTATTTATAACAAAGAAGGAAATTTAATCAAAAAGGGTAGCTTTGACATAGGAGATTATCTGTATGATTATGGGCACAAGAGAGTATATTTAGGATATGCTAATACTTTTGGATATAGTAATGAAGAAAAAGATTTGTATGTCCATCTTGTTGCTATTCCTTCTTCTGTTAATAAGGATAAATTAACTAATGAAGAAATTGATTCTTTTACATCTTATGATAAAGGAGTTATGGGTAAAGAAGAAGTGAAAAGTATTTCTAATTTAATAAAAAGTTCATTTGAAACTTATAAGAGTATCTCTATAAATATAGGGAAGTGGATGATAAAAGGACAAAATCTAAGAGCTCTTTCTCTTGAAGAGGGAAAAACTGAGATTTTTGATTCTCAAATACAACTTCATGGTTTTGCAGGAGCACAAAATATTAAATTTGATAATAAAAAAATTGAATATTATTATGAGAAATCTATGGAAAGTTATGATAAAATTGTAAATTCATATTCTAATGAGAAACTTCCTTATGGATTATATGAAGAAGGAATAACTTCTGGAGAAGAAGCTTTTTACAGAAAAATTTCTCTTGCATTTAGCTTAGGACAAAAAAAGACTGCTTATGATTTGTGTGAAGAGTTTAAACAAAAATATCCTAATTCAGAAAAGAATTTAAATGAATTTCTTAATGAACTTTATAAATTCTCAAATAAAGAACTTTCAAGTATAGATGTTATAATTAATGGAAAATCAAGGAAAATCTCTTTTGAAGGAATATTTGAACCAAGTATAAATGATTATTCTGCTAAAATTTTTATAGAAGGAACAGATGGAAAAATTAATGAGATTACTCTGACTAAAGGGCAGATATATTCCTTAGGAGAATTAAGAGGAGATAAAGACTTTATCTATACTTCTTATCTGGGAGAAGCTTATCCTCTACATTTTTCATTTATATCAAATAAATGGCATTGGTCCTTTGATAAAAAAATCTGGAAAGAAGTTTCTATAGAAGAAGGAAATAAAATTAAAGAAAATATTGATGAATACTTTACAGGAAAATTAATTTATCCAGATTTCATTCCCTCTTCTACTATAGTAAATTCTGAGGAAATTGATTCAACAAAGAAATTATTTTATTATTTAAGTAATTTAGATGATATAAATAGTTTTGAAAAGGGAAAAGATAAATTAAGTGAAGAAGGATATAGTGGAAGTGTTACAGAAGAGTATATTAAACTTGTAGAACTTGAAGATAACTCAGCAAAATTAGAATTTAATCTTCATCCAAAGGGTTTTTGGAGCACTGCTAAGACAGTTACAATATCAAATGATAAAGGAACATTAACAGAAGATACTCCTGAGGACTTTGGAAGTGATTTTATTTTTACACTTACTGATGTAACTCTTAAAAAATCAGCAAAAGTTTCTGTAATACCTACAATAGATTATGCAGGCTCTGAAACCAACTTTTCTTTTAAAATTGGAATTGATAAAAGAGCAATAAAACTTTCTCCTGATAAAATTGAAGAAAAGATAGAAAATTTAAATAAGAGCATTACAGATTGGGAAGAGAAATCAGAGAAATTAGGAAAAGTTGTGAAAGGACTTAAAACTGCTTGTTTAGCTACTGGTTTATATCTTGTTACTAAGAATTTTCTTTCAAATGCAGGAGGAAAATCAATAGCAAGACAAAATATAATGAGATCAAAAGGAGGATGGAATGAAGAATGTAGTAAGCTGGTTAAAGAAGGAAACTATTCTTCTTTAAATGAATGCTTTACTAAAAATGGAGATAAAATAGAAAGTGATGTGAATAAATATTATGAACAATTAGAAAAACAAAATAATGAAATTAAGAATATGCAAGAGCCTTTTGAGAATAAAAACTGGTGGGGTGAAAAAAATGTAAATACCGAGGAATTTAAAAAAGTTTATTGTAAGAATGTAAGAAATGAGTTAAATGGTCTAGAAAGTACAAAGAAAATAGATTTAGGAGGAGGACAAACAAAGACAGTTTCTGAAATATTAAATGTTATACAAAATGATTGTGAAGGAATTACAGTAGAACAATTAAGAAGAATGCAGTTAAATTATAGATTGGAGAATATTGATTTGAATTTAAATGTTGCTGGAGAACAATTGGATATAGATTTAGCAAATGTTTGGGAGGATAATTATAAAGAAGCTGAGAGAGAGAATTTTGAAAAAGAAGCGATTGAAAAAGGAGTAATGAATCCTAATGCTATAAATATTCCTTCAAAAGACTCAATAGACATTGCTTATTTTGGTTCTAAGGTTGCTTCATCTAGTAAATTAAGCATAAAAGAAGGAACTCCAATTCAATTAATAACATTTAATCATCAAGAGTATTATCTAGAATTAGAAGAAACAAAAAAAGGAGAGTTATATATTATAAAGAATGTTTATAATAGTGGTGGTAGCCTTCTAAAAGAAAATGATTTAAATGTTGTATCTATTAAAGAAAGAGTAGGAACTATTAAGAAATATGACAAAAAATCTTATGAGAACAAATATGTAAACTCTGTTAGTGATCCTAAAAAACCTGTTTTGAAATATTATGAAACAGAGCCATATAAAGAGATGCCTGCTTTGGTTCCAGTTGATTTAGATAAAGGTTGGTATGTTTCTATAAAGCAAACTCTTCCTGTAATGGGAAATATTCAAAGTTATGATAAATCTGGAAAAGTTACTAGCTTTTATCTTTGTAATATTGGAGAAAATGGAAAAGAAGAGGATAGAGGAGGAGATGATATCTGTGAAATGATAAATACAGGAACAGGACAGCCATACAATCAATTTTATGGATTAGATGATTCAGAAGCTTTAAAAATTGTAAAATGTGCTGTAGAATCAATCGAACAAGCATCAAAACAATATGGAAATAGTAGAGTTACAATTAGGAATTCTTGTGATACTTTTACTGTTTATGTTGGAGAACCTGCTGTTGATGTTCCAGACGTTCAATGTCAAGATTTTATGTCTCCTAAAGAATGTCAGTGGTTATTTAATGTGTGTGATCCTGTTATCTGTCCTTCTAGTAGATGTAATCTAGGAGGAAATTATCATGTAGCAGATGTAATTCAATCAGGAATTATTGGAAGCATTGTATTATGTTTTCCAAATATAGGAGAAGGAATATATATTCCAGTATGTCTTACAGGAGTTCAAGCTGGACTTGACGCATATCTCTCTGTATTAAAATCTTATAGAGATTGTTTAACAGATTCATTAAAAGAAGGAGAATTGATAGGAATCTGCGATGAAATATACTCTATACATTTATGCGAGTTTTTCTGGAGACAGACTCTACCTTTAGCAGAAATAGCAATACCTAAATTAACAGAATTTGCAATGGGACAGAATATTCATGGTGGAGGAGAATATCTTGGAGTTCAGGCTGCATGGGATAATGCTGGAAAATCTGCAGAATATTTTGCAAATTATTATGCTTCAACTTCTTTTGAAGCATTTAAATCTAAAATAGTCGAGAAAGTAGGAAGTGAGATATGTGGAAGTTACTCCTCTGCTGTTTATCCTGAAGGAGGAGATTTATTAGATTCTCTAACAGAACCAGATTCTCCTCCTCAATATTATGGAAGATTTGATGAAATTACTTTAACTACTGTAACTAATCCTCCAACATCACAGTATAAGGTATATTATCATATATATGCTGGAAAAGAATCAAGAGCTTATTATCAAGTTTATTTAAAAGAAGGTTATAAAAGCTCTTTTTATAAGGATACCTCTTATAATAAAATAGTTGATTCAGGTTATATTTCTAAAGGAGAATATGTTTCTGAGACAAAAGACTTTACTGCACCTTCAGGATATCAACAAATGTGTATAGTTGTTAATGGAAAAGAAGAATGTGGTTTTAAACAAGTTTCAACATCTTTTGCTATTAATTATGTGGAAGATAAATATTTAGAAGAACAAGCAAGTCAAAAGGATATAACTTCAGAAAAAGAATGTATTTCTGGAAGTGCAAGCATTTATAGTGTCCTAAATCCAAATCTTCAAAGTGCTGTAGAAGAAATGATTAGTCCTGAAATTTATAATAGAGGAATAACTAGAATATGCGCTACTAAGAATCCTGGAATAGGAACAGATACTAATGTAGAAGAGAAAAACTCTAGATGGATAGATGTTGGTTATTGTGACGATGAGAATATGAGATGCTGGCTTGATTTAAGTAGTGTTAAAGAGGTTATAGAAATTCTTTATATTGAAAATGAAACATTAGATTCTCTTACAAATAAATCTCTTAATGCTTTACAATCTGATGGATTTTTATCAGAAGAAAAATTTAAGGATATTCTTAATGAAATATCTCAGTGTGAAACTCCAGAAGAAAAAGTTAATAAAATAGATAAAACTCTTGATGAAGAAGATCTTCTCAATAGTCAAAAAGTCAGATTGTTTTTACAAAAAGGAGATATTTGTAAAGAATTAGCTGAAAAGAGTTATGGAGAAGAAAATGCTAAGAATATTCTAATTAAAGATTCAGATGAAGGTCCAGGAGTTTATGATTCTGATTCTGATCAATTAGGAGATGAAGAAAAGAGAACTTGCCAGGAATTATTAGGTGAAGAAATAATAAAGATAGCTAGAGAAATTAAAAATGAGAAGAATATTGATGACTCTAAAGTTAAAAATGATACAGGAGTTAAGAATTTTGAATGTTTAATATTGCAACTTGCTATGCAGGAAAGCTCTCTTAAACATTGTAAAGAGATTAAAGAAGGGGACTGTTTATATTGTGATGGGAATTTAGATAAAGTTTTAAAAGCTTCTGGAGATGGAAAAAGTTATGGAGTTATGCAAATAAATTTAGGAGCTCATAGTAATATTGATGTTGAGAATTTTGAAGAGAATGTTAGATATGGAATTAATTATTTAATTAGTAGTTATTCTGAAACTTCTAAATATTACGAATGTCTTGATATTTATTATAACGGATGGAATCGGGCTTTAAGATATTATAATGGATGGAATACAGATTGTAGTAAAGGAAATGTTAATTATGTAGAAGAATTAACAGGTAAAAAGGATAAATCTTATTCTGGAAATACTAAAGAGGAAGTAATTAAATTATTTCCTAATATCTGCGGAGAGTAAATAAAAATAAATAATGTGGAAGAAAGGATTCGAACCTTCGCAGGCACTAAGCCACGAGGGCCTAAACCTCGCCCGTTTGACCACTCCGGCACTTCCACATATTCTGCTCAAAACAGATACTACTTAAATGAAAAAATTTATATAAAAACTTATGGTTATGCTTTATGGAAAATTATTTTTCAACAATTTTTATTATTATTCTATCTTTAACAATTTTCTTAATAATTATCAATCAACTTTTTTCTTTTAATTCTTTTTTAATTCTTTTATTATTTCTCTACTTGAATTTATTTGTGATTTATGATTATATATTAAAAAGAAGACAAATTATTGAAAATCTAAAAGTGAGAAATAGAAAAAAAATTAGATTAGTGTGGTGATATTATTTCTTTTTGTTGAGTTCTTTTTCTTTTTGTTTTATTTTCTCTTCTAATCTTAATTTTTCTATTAGTTCTTTGTATCTATTTCTTATTGTAACTTCTGTAATTCCTGCTATGTCTGCAACTTCTCTTTGTGTTTTTTTCTCATCATTTATTAACGCAGCAACATATAATGCAGCTGCAGCAATTCCTGCAGGACCTCTTCCTGATGTAAGTTCAACTTTCTCTGCTTGTTTTAAAACTTTAAGAGCTTCATTTTGTGTTCTTGGAGATAATTTTAGAACAGAGGAAAATCTAGAGATATAATCCTCTGGAGAAGATTGTTTAACTTTAATTCCTAATTTTCTTATTATAAATCTATAAGTTCTTCCAATTTCTTTTCTTTCAACATCTGAAGCTGTTGCCATTTCATCAAGAGTTCTTGGAATATTATAAGAGCGACATGCAGCATAAAGGCAAGCTGCTATTACAGATTCCATACTTCTTCCTCTTACTAATCCTCTTTGTAGGACATAATTATAGATTCTTGAAGCCTCATCTCTTACTACATTTGGAAGATTAAGATAAGAAGCAATAACTCTTAATTCAGCCATAGCTAATCTTAAATTTCTCTCAATAGAAGTTGAAACTCTTTCTTGCCATTTCTTTAATCTTAGAAATTTTCTAGTCTGTCCTGGTTCTAATCTATAAATATCTGAAATTTCTCCAACATTAGTAGTTAAACCTTTATCAAATTTTTGCATGCTCATAGGAGCTCCACCTCTACCCTTTTTTTCACTTTTATCAAATTTTCCTTGAAGGTCTACTCCTGTATCTACCATCTTCTCTTCTATAACTAATCCACAATCTTTACAGATTAGTTCTCCGAGTTGAGGATTATAAACTATATTCACACTTCCACATTCGGGACATTGCTTAATATTTCCCATATTTTTACTACCGTAAGATTTATAAAGAGTTAGCTTTTATAAAGCTTTCTATTTTTATAGTTATGGAATAATAGTAAAAAATACTTTCTGAGAATTAATTATTTTTATTTTTAATTAACTTTATTCTATTAAAATTCCATTTAGAATACTCTCTTGACTTGGTTTGTTGGTTATTTTAACTTTTCCAAGATCTGTCTTTACAATAGTCCCTTTAGTTAATACATTCTGTCTTGCTAAAAATCTATTAGAAGGAGTTTCAAGAACATTCTTTATTTCAACTTTTTCTGCTTTTCTTCCTTTAATCTGAACATTTATAAATTTGCCTTTTAAAAGTATCAATTTTTTATTTCCTCCAGAAATTTTTTTAGTTTTTATTTTTTCTTCTCCCAATTTAACTATATTTTTCTGACCTCCTCTTTCATATTTTTTCTTCTTTCTTTCTTTAATATACTTCTTTCCTGTTTTCTTTTTTCCTTTATTTATCGTCATATTGAAAATGAATAAAATTTATTTAAATATGTTTCTGTTTTAATTCTATAAATATAGATTATTTCAATATAAAAAAGTTTAAAAACATATATCTACAAAGCTAATTATGGCTAACGGAATTGAGAGACCATTGGATTTGTTAAATAATTCCAAAGGAAGAGAAGTTTTAGTTCACCTAAAAGGAGATAAACAGTTTGTAGGAACTCTATTAGCTTTTGATATTCATCTCAACTTAGTTCTTGATAATATCAAAGAGATGCAGAATGGAGAAATAAAAAAGAATTTAGGTTTAACTTTCTTAAGAGGAGATACAATAATATTTATATCTCCAGCTTCTACTGCTTTGAAAGAATAAATTTAATCTCTTAAATTAATAATAAATTGAAAATTATCTTAGAAATTACTAAATAAGTTGTTAAACTCTTCTTACTAATTTGTTCTCTTTTAATCTCGATACTTATTTAAATTATATTATCTTTTTTAAATTATGTCAGAAAAAATAAAGCTTACCTTTCTTGGAACTGCTGATGCAATACCTAGTGCTAAAAGAAATCATACTTCTATTTTATTAAATTATAAAGAAGAGAACATATTAATTGATTGTGGTGAAGGAACTCAAAGGCAATTTAGAAAGAAAAAATTAAATCCTTGTAAGGTTACTCGTATTTTAATAACTCATTGGCATGGAGATCATGTTTTAGGTATTCCTGGTTTATTATCTACTTTAGCATTTAGTGGTTATAATAAGACTCTTTATATCTATGGGCCTCAAGGAACTGAACTTTCTATAAAAAGAATTCTAGAATTATTTAATTTTAAAAGAGATTATGAGATTAAAGTTGAGGAAATTAAAGGAGAAGGTAGAATATTTTTTGAAAATGATGATTTCTATTTAGAAGCAGAATCTATGACTCATAGAATTCCTTGTAATTCTTATACTTTTGTCAAAAAAGGTTTGAGAAAAATAGATAAAAAAAAATTGTTAAAAGTAAAATTACCTGCTGGACCTTTATTAAAAAAATTAAAAGAAGGAGAGAATATAATATATCAAGGAAAGAAGTTTTATTCTAAAGATTTAACTTTTGAGGAAAAAAATAAAAAAATCTCTTTTGTTTTGGATACCTCCTTAAATAATAAAATTGTCCCTTTTGTAAAAAACTCTGATTTATTAATTTGTGAATCTACTTTTGGTTCTGAACTTGAGGAACATGCTAAAAAATATAAACATCTTACTTCTATCCAATCTGCACAAATTGCAAAAAGTGCTAAAGTTAAAGAACTTATTCTGATTCATATAAGTCAAAGATATAAAAATTCTAAAAAAATTCTACAGGAAGCAAAAAAGATTTTTAAGAATGTTCAAATAGCAGAAGATTTTGATAGAATAGAAATAGAATAGAAAACCTTTTAATAGTTTTTATTTCTTCTTTTTCTATGCCTCCGTAGCTCAGCTGGATAGAGCATTAGCCTTCTAAGCTAGGGGTCGCAGGTTCGAATCCTGTCGGGGGCATTTTTATATTTTATTTATTATCCAAAAATTTTAATACTCTGTAATTCTCTAAAAAAATATGCGGAGATGGCACAGCGGCTACTGCAATCGGTTGCAGCTGAGGGGCACCAAGGTTCCCCTTACACTAACTCTTCCTTTTTGGAAAGAAGAAATGTAAGGAATTAAATGGCCTAAACCTCTTACACTAACTCTTCCTTTTTCGGAAGGGAAAGGAAAGGCAAAACCCGATTTTTCGTGGGTTCGAGTCCCACTCTCCGCTTTAAATAGATTAATAAAATAATAAATTGGACGAAGAAAGGATGCTGGATCGAAAATTTTACACAGATTTAAATAAAAATTTATGAAGATTTAGAAAAATAAATAAATCTTAATCTATTTATTATAAAGATGTATGATAAAATTTTTTTGATAGGAATACTCTTTATTCTTTTTGGAATTCTATTAATAATTCTAGGAGGTTTTATTGGAATTTCTGGAGAGAATAGTAAAACTAATCTTGCTATAGGAGGATTTATCGGGCCTATTCCGTTTGGTTTTTTTACAAATAAAAAAATGTTTTGGATTTTTTGTATACTATTTCTTGTTAGTTTTTTATTCTGGTTTTTATTGAGAAATAAAATTTGAGATTTAATTTATTTAATTTTATGTAATTTTTTAATATCTAAAAATTTTTAAAGCAGATACTCTTAATTTTTATTAAGAAAAAAGATGAAAATAAAAATAAAAAAAGAGGATGTTTATCTAATCATTGCAATTATAATTGCTTTAGGAACTATATTTCTTACATATTTGGGAGGAAAATCAACAGGTTTTGGAATTCTAGAAGATTATAATACAGAAGAAGAATGTGTAATTTCAGGATATTCTTGGATAAATGAAACTAACACAACTTGTACAAATATAACCACTTGTATAAATGAAACAATTGAACAGTGTGAATGTTTAGAATATGAAATCATTAATGAAACAACTAATGAAACTGGAGACTGTATTAATTGGTCTTCTTTTGTTAATGAAACCTGTTCTGAACAAGAAAATTGTGTAGAAGCTGTGATTGGAGGATATTGTACTGGAGATTGTAGCCCTTCTCATTTAGAGTTATGTAATGAAACAAATTGTGAGGATATTGGAGGAGGATATTGGTATGATGAAACTTGTAATGTAGAAGAAGAATCTTCTTGTAGCAATAATTTAGAATTATGTAATGAAACAAATTGTGAGGATATTGGAGGAGGATATTGGTATGATGAAACTTGTAATGAGGATGAATGTGATTCAGATGAACAATGTGATTCTGGTTATGAATGTGATGATGGAGAATGTGTAATTTTAGAAAATGAAACTGAAATCTCTGAAGAAACTGAAACAACAGAATCTGCTTCTGAAAGTTCTGAAATTTCTGAGAGTATTACTCAAATAACTCCTAATTCTGAAGAGGTAATTTCCACAACAGAATTAACTATTTATGATATTTCAAAAATAGAATTAAAATCTTTACAATCTCAGGAAAATGTTTTGATAGCTAAAAATACAGGAACAGAACCTTTAAGCTCTTGTATACTTAAAGCTACAGGAGATTTATCTGATTGGATTAGTATTTCTGGAGAATCTAAGAATATAGGCTCTGGAGAAGAAAAGTCATTTAATTTTGTCTTGAATATTCCTGAAGGAACTAATCCCGGATCTTACAATATGGGTCTTTCAATAGAGTGCTCTGAATTAAGCAAAGGAAAAGAATTTTCTGTTAGTGTTATTAAAGAAACTTTTGAATTTGATCTTCTTAAAGTAAAGAAAATAAGAGATGAAAGAGTTAAAGCAGAATATACTCTTTCAGATTTATCAGGATTAGACCAAAGTATTAAATTAGATTTTAAACTTATAGATAATCAAAGTAAAAAAGTTTCTGAAACCACTGAGTTCAAAAATCTAAGTGCTAATCTTTCAAACAAGTTTTATACCCTTTTAGAAATTAATGAATCAGTAGAGGGAAATTTAACTTTAATGGTAGACTTAAACTCAGAAACTTATTCAAGTTCTGTCCAAGAGCCAATAGTTCTTACTTCTCCACCAATTTTAGGTTTTGCTGTCTTTGATAACATAGGAGATTTAGGAAACATAATTCTTTTAGTATCTTCTTTACTAGTATTATTTCTCTTAATCTTTTTAATAAGAAGAATTAGAAAGAGATCTAAAAAGAAAAATTCTTAAAAACTCTTTTTTATACTATTACTAATGGAAGAAAATCTCACAATAGAAGAACTTGCTAATTTTTGCAAGAGAAAAGGTTTTGTTTTTAGAAACTCTGATATTTATGGAGGTATAGCAGGTTTTTGGGATTTTGGCCCTTTAGGTATTGAATTATTTAATAATATAAAACAAAACTGGTGGAGTTATTTTGTTAATCAAAGAGAGGATATAATTGGTATAGATTCTAGTATTATCTCTCATCCTAAGATATGGGAAGCTTCAGGACATTTAAGTAATTTTAAAGATATTGCAGTAATCTGTAAAAAATGTAGAAAGTCTACTAAAATAGATCCAAATGAATTTGGAATAGTTAAATGTGAATGTGGAGGAGAATATGAAAAGCAAGGAGAGTTTCATTTATTATTTAAAACTGAAATAGGAGCATTAGATAAACAAGAAGCTTATCTTAGAGGAGAAACTGCTCAAGGTATGTTTACTGATTTTAAAATTATACAACAAACTTCTAGAATGCAACTTCCCTTTGGTATAGCACAGATTGGAAAAGTCTTTAGAAATGAAATAGCTCCAAGAGATTTTCTGTTCCGTTCAAGAGAGTTTCATATAGGAGAATTTGAATTTTTTATAAATCCAAAAGAAAAAAAATGTAATTTATTAGATAAAGAACATCTTGAATTAAACTTTAATTTTTTGGACGAAGAATCTCAAAAGAAAGGAAAATATCTTCCTAAAGAGGTTAAAATAAAAGATTTGATTTCTAAGAAGAAATTAGGAGAATGGCATGCTTATTGGTTAGCAGAACAAATAAAATGGTTTAAGAGTTTAGGATTGAGCGAGATTAAAATAAGAGAACATACTAAAGAGGAATTGTCTCATTATTCTTCTGGAACTTTTGATATTGATTATGAATATTCTTTTGGAAGTAAAGAGGTTGCTGGAAATGCAGATAGAGGACAATTTGATTTAACTCAACATCAAAAAGAGAGTAAAAAAGATTTGGAGATATTTGATGATAAAACAGGAAAAAAAGTTATTCCTTTAGTTATAGAACCTACATTTGGTATGGAAAGAGTATTTCTAGCAATATTAACAAAAGCATATTCCTATGATAAAGAGAGAAAGAATATAGTATTGAAATTACCTCCAAGTTTAGCTCCAATAAAGGCAGCCATTCTTCCTATTGTAAAAAATAAGAAAGAATTTATAGATCTATCTAAAGAAGTTTATGATTCTCTAAAAAAAGAATTTAATGTTGTTCAGGATGTTTCAGGAAGCATAGGAAGAAGATATTCTAGAAATGATGAAATAGGAACTCCTTATTGTATAACTATTGATGGAGATTCCTTAAGAAATAAAGATGTTACTATTAGAAATAGGGACGATACAAAACAAATTCGTGTTAAAATTTCAGAACTAAAGACTATTTTAAAAAGTTTGATTGATGAAGAAGTTGATTTTGAGAAATGTGGTAGAATTATATGAATAACTAAGAGAGATTTTTAAATTAGAGAAAAAGATATAAAAACATAAATTTATTCTTTTTATAATGTTTATTGAAAATATTCTAAACTTTTTTTTAGAAAATAACTCTTCTAGAGACTATATCATTTCAGCAGGAATATTTCTAGGACTTTTCTTAATTCTTAAGTTTTTTAATTCTTATTTTGTTTATATTCTAAAAAAGATTACCAAAAAATTAAAAACAACTTGGAAAAATCTTGTTATTGATTTTCTTGAGGCAATTAAATGGCCCTTTTATGCTTATTTAGCATTTTATATTGCTACAGCATACTTAGTATTGTCAGAAATTCTTAGTAAGATTCTTTTTTATATATTAATTGTTTTTATTACTTTTTATATTTCTAAAGGAGTAATTAGTATTTCTAATCATTTTTTTGAAAGATATAGAGAAAAGAAAAAAAGAAAGAATGAAAAGACAAGCGAATCAATGATTAATGTAATGAAATTTATTGTTAAAATTCTTATTTGGACATTTGCTTTATTGATGATTCTTTATAATTTTGGAATTCAAATAACTCCTTTAATTGCTGGTTTAGGTGTTGGAGGTATTGCTATTGGTTTAGCATTACAAAATATTCTTAGTGATTTGTTTTCAGCTTTTGCAATTTATTTTGATAAACCTTTTGAGGAGGGCGATTTTATAATTGTGGGAAATGATATGGGTGTGGTAAAGTATATTGGAATAAAATCAACAAGAATTCAAGCATTAGGAGGACAAGAATTAGTTGTTTCTAACAGGGAACTCACATCTATAAGAATTAATAATTATAAAAAGATGAACACAAGAAGAGTCTTATTTAATTTTGGTGTAGAGTATGGTACTAGCAATAATAAATTAAAAAAAATAAAAAAAATCTTAGAAGAGATTATAAAAAAAGAAGAACATGCAAATTTAGATAGAGTTCATTTTAAAGAGTTTGGAAATTCAAGTTTGAATTTTGAAGTTGTTTATTATGTTGACTCAAAAGATTATAATGTTTATATGGATACTCAAGAAAAAATTAATCTAAAGATAAAAGAATCTCTAGAGAAAGAGAAAATTAGTTTTGCATTTCCTTCTACGAGTGTTTATATGAAAGATTAATTTCTAATAAAATTTACCGAAGAATTTTTAAATAAAGTTTTCTTTTTTAATATAATTAAAAAGAGGATTTAAAAAATGGCTAAAGCTAAAACACCAAAGCAGATTGATATAAAGATAAGATCTCTTAAAAAACAGATAACAAAGTTAGAGGGTCAAAAAAAGAGAGCAAAGATAACAAAGAAACCTAAGAAGACAGCAAAGAAAAAATCTGTAAAGAAAAAAGTAACAAGAAAAGGAACTAAGAAAAGAAGATAATCTGACTTTTTTTTGAGTTTTAGATTTTATCTCTTTATAATTTTAATCATAAAAATTTTTAAACTCCGATAATTTTGTTTTTTATGGAAGAATGTATTTTTTGTAGAATTGCAAGAGGAGAATTTTCTAATCAAGAAAAGATTTACGAAAATGATAATTTCTTTTCAATTCCAGACGCTAAGCCTGTTTTAGAAGGACATTCTTTAGTAATTTCAAAAAAACATTTTGAGAACTCTTTAGAATTACCTGATTCTTTGGGACCAGATCTTTTAGATTGTATAAAAAATACAGCTTTGATACTAATGAAAAAATTCAATGCAGAAGGATTTAATATAATAAATAATAATTTTAGAGTTTCTGGACAAATTGTTAATCATGTTCACTTTCATATTATACCAAGAAAAAAAGATGATGGATTTAGAACTGCGGTTTAATTTTCTTATTTTTATAATTAATATAAAGATAGATAAAAGAGGAGAAAAGAATTCCTGTATTATTTATTAGGATATCTGATGTGCTTGGTATTCTGAAAGGAGTAAATATCTGATGAATTTCATCTAGAATTGAATATATAGTAGAAATAAAGATTACAATTATTACATGTTCTATTCTTATTTCTTTTTTTCCTTTTATAGTTATAAAGAGAAAAAATGTAAATAGAAAGAAAATGACAAAATGATATATTATAGAGATATCAAAGGTTGAAATTCCAGAACCTTGTGAACTAGAAATACTTGAAAAATAGAATATCTCTAGAGCTATTAATAAAGTTATTATTAAAGAAATTTTCCTATTATCTTCTAACTTATTTATCATTTTAGAAAAATAAAAAAAGGATATTTATAAGGATTATTATTTCTAATAGAGAAATTTATAGATATTACTCTCCTATTTTATTATATAAATAAAAAATAAATAATTACTTTTAGAAGAAAAAAGATTTTTGTGTAGACTTTATGATTAAGATTAAGAAAGAACTAAAACAAAATGGCTGCACTGGGAGTTGAACCCAGGACCCCAAGCTCATGAGACTTGTACTCTACCACTGAGCTATGCAGCCAATTCTAGAAGAAGTTTCACATTTAAAAGTTTTAGTGATATTGAATTAAGCAAAATAAATCTTTAAATTAATATAAATTTTTATGATTTAATGGATAATAATATCATTTATAAGTGTAAATATTAAATTAAGTTGCTTATCTTTCTAAAATTAATAATTTAAAAATCTTCTTCTTTTTACGATAAAATTAAAAACTAATTTTTCTTTTTACTTTTATGGTTGCAGAAGAATTGGTTAATATAATTCCTATAGAATTAATCAAAGAGATTAGTTTTCTCACTAAAACTCTTCAAGCAGTAGGAGGAATAATTTTATTATACATAATTTTTGGTGTTATTAATTTATTAATAAATAAGAAAAAGAATAAAGAAATAAGAAGTATTAAAGAGAGTTTAGAAGAAATAAAAAAAATTCTTAAAAAAATAAGAAATAATAAGAAAATTTAAAAAAAGATTATTTTTTGTTTAATGTTATTTCTATTGCAGAGACATTAACTTTTCTTCCTTGTTTGTTATCAAATTCTTCACTGCTTACTTTTATGTCTTTAATCTCTACTTGTTGTTTGTCTAAAAATCTTCTCTTGACAACTTCAGCAACATCAACAGCTTTATTTATGAACTTTCCTCGAGCTTTTATGACAACTTCATTTCTGTTCTGAACTGTAAACTGTAAAAAAACACTTGTTACATAATTCATAAAGGGTTTAGTACCAATAAAAACAATGTTGTCATCTGCTTTTGTAGTTTCTTCTGTCATTTTAGCCTCCTTGTTTATTTTTTATCTTTTTTAGCCTTGCTAAATATCCTGCCATTTGATTTCTCATTTTCTTATTTGGTAGAGTATCTCCTAATATTTCTTTGTTCTTTTCAAAATCTGAAGTGAATTTTATATCTTTATCTAAAAGCATTTCTGCATTCTTTTTTATTGGTTTAGATTTTATTTTTCCCATACTTATAAATTTACTACTCTATTTTTAAAGTTTATTGCTTTATGATTTCTATATCTGATAGTCTTTTTATTGCTTCAATAAGATTCTTTAGCCTTTTTAGAGGTTCTCCTAAGCTCAAAAGAACATATTCTAAATTAAGTTCTACAGCCTTTTTATTTGCTTTTAATATATCAATTTCACTTATTCTTTTTTTATTTAATGCTACTAAAAGTTTTTCCTTTCCATCTTTTCTTATTCTAAGAAATAAATCATTTTTACTAAAACTTTCTATATTTAAAGTTTCAATTGATTTCTCCGATAAATAATCTTTTACTCTATTAAAAAATTTATCATTTCTTTTTTGAGGAATTCTTTTTGTTTTTTTCTTAATTTCTTTTTTTTCTTTTTCCTTATCAAAAATGTTTAAATCTACCTTTTCTTCAATTTTTTTAATTTCTTCTTCTCTAATTTCCTTTTCTTCTTTAAAATCTGATTCTTTTGTTTTAAAATATCTCCAATAAACTTCTCCTTTTTCATTTTTAAAAGGTAGAGCATAATCTCTAATCTGTCTTAAAGCAACTTTTATTGCTGGTTCTTGTTCATCATCTTTTAAGACTTTTTCTTTTTGTATTAATAAAAATGCTTCTTTTTCTTTACTCTTTAAATGTTCTGAGAATCTCTCAAGTAGAAATTCCTGTCCTGAGATTAAATATACTGGAGAACTTCCAACTCTAATATTACTAATTTTTATCTTTTTCTCAGAAAGTAATTCAGAGAGAAAAGCTGATGCAAATAGAATACTTAGATTCATCTCTTTTGCTACATGAACAGGTAGGCTTGGACCGTTTCTTTTTAGAAAAGAAAGAATTCTCTCTTTTATTTGTGAAGTTTCTTGAATAACCATAATAAAAAAAGATTTGTATTAGTTATAAAGATTTTTATAGAGAACTCTTTAATTTTTATTAATATTTACGGTTTTATCCATCCAACTTCATAATAAGTTATGTCTCCTTCTTCATCTACAATCGCCAGGAGTAATTTCTTCTTTGTACTATGTGCTACTCGATTTTTCGCAGAGAATTCATGCCAAGTAATTTTTTCAGATTCATATTCTGTAAAAACTATCCATCTAGCATGTTCTTTTCCTGGTTTTATTCCTTTATCATAAACTCTAAAATCTGCACCAAACTTCAAAGCTGTTTTTACAACATATCCTCTTTCTCTTAAATCTTTAAATACAGAATATTTTATTTGTATTCTTTTATCTATTCTTTTAATCTTATTAAATAATTCATCTTTTGATAATTCCTTTTTTCCAGAAAATATAACCATCTTTCCTTTCTCAGTTAAATAAATCCCTTCAGAAAGCATATAATGGATTCTGTTTTCTTGTACTTCTCCAAATCTACTTTTCTCATAAATTGAGTAAGCATTAGAATCATTACTTGTAATTATTCTTCCATCTAGATATGCTTTAATTTTTTGTTTTTCCATTTAAAACAAAAGAAAAAGCAATATTTAAAAATATTCTTTCTTAATTTCTTTTATGGGAAACACTAAAACAAAGAATTTTAACTCTGTTTTAGAAATAATTCTCTTAAAATTATAAATAAATCTTTAAAAATTTAAGTAAAAAGTATTTTTTAATAAGAGAATTAGGAGCATAAACAATATAAATTATATTTAGCTGATAGAAAAATGAAAGAATTTAACATAAAAGAAATAGAAGAGAAATGGCAAAAAAAATGGGAAAAAGAGAAGATATTCAAAGTAAAAGAGAATAGCAAAAAAAAGAAATTTTATGTTCTTGAAATGTATCCCTATCCTTCTGGAACTGGTTTGCATATGGGTCATGCTTTTAATTATACTTTAGGAGATATATATGCAAGATTTAAAAGAATGAAAGGTTTTAATGTTCTTTATCCTATGGGATATGATTCTCTTGGATTGCCTGCTGAAAATGCTGCTATAAAGATAGGAAAACATCCTAAAGAAACTACTAACGAGGCAATTAAAAATTATATTAAACAACAAAAAGCATTAGGATTAAGTTATGATTGGAATAGACTTTTGATGAGTCATGATATAGAATATTACAAATGGAATCAATTTTTCTTTTTGAAGTTCTTAGAAAAAGGTTTGATATATAGAAAAAAAGCTCCTGTTAATTGGTGTCCAAAATGTAATACAGTTCTTGCTAATGAACAAGTTCAAGGAGGAAGATGCTGGAGACATAGAGATACTGAAATTGAAATTAAACATTTAGAACAATGGTTTATTAAAACAACAGATTATGCTGAGGAGCTTTTAAATTGTATAGATGACCTACAATGGCCAGAAAGAATAAAAATTATGCAGAAAAATTGGATTGGAAAAAGTTATGGAACTGAAATAGATTTTGAGATTAATGGAGAAATAATTCCTATCTTTACAACTCGTCCTGATACTATTTATGGAGTCACATTTGTGGTTATTTCTGCTCAACATCAAAGATTAATGGATTTTGTTAGTCCAGAACAAGAAAAAGAAGTTAAAGAATTTCTTAGAAGAATTAAAAGTGTTTCTGAAAAAGAACAAGATGAATTAAATAAAGAAGGAGTTTTCACAGGAAGTTATGCAATAAATCCTATTACTAAAGATAAAGTTCCTGTTTATGCAGGAAATTTTGTTGTTGCTGATTATGGAAGCGGAATGGTAATGGCTGTTCCAGCACATGATTCAAGAGATTTTGATTTTGCAAAAAAGTATAATATTCCAATAAAAGTAGTTGTCTCTCCTTCTTCTCTTAAATTGAATTCTAAGAAAATCTTAAGTGCATATACTGGAGGTGGGAAATTAATAAATTCGAAAGAGTTTAATGGAGAAAATAATAAAGACGCTATAATAAAAATAACTAAACTTCTAGAAGAAAAAGGTTTAGGAAGAAAGAAAGTCCAATATAAATTAAAAGATTGGCTTATCTCAAGACAGAGATATTGGGGGACTCCTATTCCTATTATTTATTGTGATAAATGTGGAATTGTTCCTGTTCCTGAAAAAGATTTACCAGTTAAATTACCTACAAAAGTTAAGTTTGGAGAGGGAAATCCTCTTGAAACTGCAGAGAATTGGATTAATGTTAAGTGTCCTAAATGTGGAGGAAAAGCAAAGAGAGAAAGAGATACAATGGACACTTTCTTTGATTCTAGTTGGTATTATATGAGATATGTTGATAATAAAAATAAAAAAAGATTTTTTGAGAGAAAGAAAATAGATTATTGGCTTCCTGTTGATCAATATATTGGAGGAGCAGAGCACGCATGTCTTCACCTGCTTTATTCAAGATTCTTTACTAAAGCTTTGAGAGATATGGGAATTGTGAATTTTAGTGAACCTTTTACAAAATTATTTAATCAAGGAATGGTTCATGCAGAAGATGGAAAAGTAATGGCAAAATCACTTGGAAATGCTATAGATCCTATTAAAGTAGCAGAGAAATTTGGAGTTGATTCTTTAAGATTTTTTATTGTGAGTGTAGCAGGACCTGATAAAGATTTTAATTGGAGTACAAATGGAATTGAGGGGATCTTTAAGTTCATTAAAAAAGTTATGAATTACTTTGAAAGAGTTAAGATAGGAAAAGCAGATGAAAAAATTGAAAGTAAATTAAATAAAGTTATAATGAATGTTAGTGATTATATAGAAAATTTAAAATACAACTTAGCTGTAATAGAGATTAGAGATTTATTTGATTCTCTTCCTGAAGAAACTTCTAAGGAAATTCTGGAAAAAAGTTTAAAATTACTTCATCCTTTCTGTCCTCATATAACAGAGGAAAATTGGAAAAAAATTGGAAATAAATCTTTCATTAGTTTAGAGAAATGGCCAATAGCAGATGAAAGTAAAATAAATAAGAAATTTGAAATACAAGAGGATGCAATTAAAAAATTGAAATCAGATATAGAGCAGATAAAAAAGATTACTGGAAAGACAGAAGCAAAAATTTATGTTTATGTTTTACCTAATGAATTTGAGATTTATAAAAACATAAAAGAAATTAAACTTTTTTTAGTTAATGATCCTGAGAAATATGATCCTGAGAATAAATCAAAAAAAGTTAAACCTGGAAAACCTGGAATTTATATAGAGTAGAAATAATTAAATAATTGTTTTTTTTGTGTTATATATGAAAAATCAGGTGATTTCTGAAGATATTACTAAAAAGAATATTAATAGAAAAAGAATAAAAATTATTTTTATTTTTTCTTTAAGTGCAATAATTTTATTCTTATTCTTATTTCTTCCTAGTAAAGGAAGTTGTGGAGATGGAACTTTAAATGGAAATTGCTCAGAGAATAAACCTTATTTCTGTGAGAATGAAATTCTTGTAGAAAATCCTTCTGTATGTGGATGTCCTGAAATCTTAACTTTAAGTCAGAATAAATGTATATTTAAACACTTTACTGGTAGAAAAAAAGTAACTTTAGATTATATTTTAAGAGGAGATAAAGGAGAAATTGATTTAACTGTTTATGAAGGTGTAAGAGATTACTTATCTTCTTTATACAAATCTTCTAGTGGAATCTCTAGAAAAGATCTTAAACTAGATATAGTCAATGAAGAAAAACAAAGAGATTTACTTATTCCTCTTGTAGTTAAAATACAGAATATAACAAAAAATAAAGAAGATCAGATGAGAATCGCAGTAAGTCTAGTTCAAAATATTCCTTATGGTTCTTCTAAAGATAATATAACTATAGGTTATTATGAATTGTCTTATAGGAGATTTCCTTATGAAGTAATTTATGACAATGAAGGAGTATGTGATGAGAAATCGGTATTATTAATCTTCTTGCTTAAAGAATTAGGTTATGATGTTTCTTTGTTTTATTATCCTAATGAAAATCACGAAGCTGTGGGAATTAAATGTCCCACTGAGTATAGTTTAGGAAATACAAGCTATTGTTTTGTAGAGGCTTCAGGGCCTTCTATAATATCTAATTCTGAACAGTTTTATTTTGGAGGTTCTAAGTTATCTTCAGATTTTGAATTGATACATTTATTTAATGGAACTTCTTTAAACAAAGATTTATATGAATTTAGTGATGCTAAGAATTGGATGAATCTTAATAAAATTCTGGAAGAGAAAGGAGAACTTAATTTTTTTAGATATTACAAACTGAAAAATATAAAAGAAAAATATGGATTACTCTTCTAAAATAGCTTTAATTCTTCTTACTCCAAAACTTGATGATTCCTCTTTTTTAATTTTGAAATGACCTAATTTCCAAGTGTTTTTTACATGAGGTCCAGAACAAATTTCTTTACTGAAATCTCCTATTGTGTAAACAGATACTTTTTCTCCATATTTACTTTCAAAGATTCCTAAAGCTCCAGATTTTTTAGCTTCTTTTAAAGACATTTCTTCTCTTATTACTTCGCAAGACTTTTGAATCTGGGCATTTACTAAATCTTCAATTTTTTTTAATTCTTCTTTAGTTATTTTTCTAGGAAAAGAAAAATCTAATCTTAATCTTTCTGAAGTTATATTACTTCCTTTTTGTATTATACTTTCATCTTTAAGTATCAATCTTAAAGCTGCTAAAAGAAGATGAGTTGCTGTATGTAATTTAGTTGTTTTTTCAGAGTCGTCTGCTAATCCTGATTTAAATTTTCCAGCAGTAGCTGTTCTTGATAAGTTCTGATGATTTATGAGCTCTTTCTGGAATTCTTTCTCGTTAATCTTAATTCCTCTTTCTTTTACTATCTCCTTTGTAATCTCTATCGGAAATCCATAACTTTGATAAAGTAAGAAAGAATCTTTTCCTGAAATCTCTTTTTTATTTTTTGCTATCTCATTTAAAATATTCATTCCTTTTTCTAAAGTTTTCTTGAATCTTTCTTCTTCTTTTCTTATTTCTTCTAAAACTCTCTCTTTGTTTTTACTTAAATCTCTATAATCATCATATATTTTAAAAACTGGTTCTGTTATTTCTATTAGAGAATTTTTTATTCCTAGATATTTTCCATATCTTATGGCTCTTCTTAATAGTCTTCTTAAAATATATCCTTGTTCTGTATTACTGGGAACTATTCCGTCAGAGATTATAAAAACAGATGCTTTTATATGATCTGCAATTATTCTAATTGCTTTAGTATCTTCTTTCTTTTTTCCATATCTTTTTCCAGATAATCTTTCTATCTTTTTTATAATAGGATTCCACATATCTGCATAATAATTATCTTCAAGTCCATTTAATACTGCAACAGTTCTTTCTACTCCTCCACCAAAATCTACATTTTTCTGCTCTGAAATATTATAATTTCCTTCTTCATCTTTTTTGTATTGCATCAAAACATTATTTCCTATCTCAATCCAATTTTCATCTTTTATATTAAATTTTTTTGGAGCAGGTTTATTCTTTGATCTCCAATAGAATATCTCAGTGTCAGGACCACACGGTCCTTTTTTTCCTATAGGCCCCCACCAATTTCCTTTTTTTCCTAAAAGAATAATTCTATCTTTAGAAAATCCAAGATTTTTCCATATATTTACTGATTCAGTATCTTTTGGAATTTCTTTTTCTCCTTTAAAACAACTAACCGCTAATCTCTCTATTGGAATATTTAATATTTTTGTTAGAAATTCAAAAGTATATTCTATAGCCTCTTTTTTCCAATAATCTCCTAATGACCAATTACCAAGCATCTCAAAAAAAGTATGATGATATGTATCTCCTACTTCATCTATATCATTAGTTCTTATACATCTTTGAACATTGTATAATCTTTTTCCTAGAGGATGTTTTTGTCCTAGTAAGTATGGAACAATAGAATGCATTCCAGCTGAAATAAAAAGCGCAGTAGGATCATTCTCTGGAATTAAATTTACATTAGGAATTTCTTTATGATTTCTTAATTTGAAAAAGTTCTTATATTCTTTAATAAGTTCTTTTCTCTTCATAATTCTTAATAGATGAATACCTTTTAAATTAATTATGGTTGTTAGAAAAAATTAAGTTAAAATTTATCTACCTAATGATTTTAATCTACTTCTTATCTCCTGAAGTTGAATTTCAATATCTTCTTTTGGTTCTTCTTTTTTCTCTTCTTTCTTATTCTCTTTTTTATTCTTCTCTTCAATTTTTGGAAATAGCTTTTCTAATTTTCTTATTCCAATCATAATCTCTTTTGTTCTCTTATAGATAATATCTTTTATTCTTAATTCCTCTATTCTTAAATTCTTATATCTCTTAATAGTTTTTATTGTTTCCAATAATTCCTCTTCAGTTATTAGAATACTTTTTTTTGATTCTATTGTTTCATTATATCCTAATCTTACATGAATTGGACTTTCATTCATTCTGCTTTAGAAAAAATCTCTATATCTATCTTTTCAATTTGTTGTTTAGTTGCTTTTATTTTATTTTCCCAATCTTGTAATTCTTTTTCTTCTTTTTCTTTAAGTTCTTTTGTATTATTAAGCATCTTTTCTATTTGATTTACTTTTTCTTTTATATTCTCTAAAATCTTATTACACTCTTTAAATTTTTCAATCTTTACAAATAAAGGTTCAGCTTCTCTTACTCTTCTTTCTGCTTCTATTACTTCTTTAGGAATTTCTTCTCTAAAGATTCTTTTTTGAAGAAATGGTTTTGGAGGTTCAGGCATCATTCTTTCTTCTTCGAATTCATCTACCTCTTCTCCAATATCCTCTTTTCCCCCTCCTACAGCTTCTTTAATGCTATTTTGAGAAAATCTTTCTCCAAGAGAGTTAGTAGGAAAACTAGGTAATCTAGGAATATCTAAATTTGGAACTTCTGGAATTTCTGGAAGTTCAGGCAGAGAGGATATCTCCTCTTTCTTTTTATCTTTTTTAAACCAGCTCATTTTATGTAACTTTAATATATACAAAGTAAAATATACTTTAAAAACTTTTATTTTTCTGAATCTATACCGAAAGGTATTTATTTCATTTTTTTTTAATATTAAGATGTCAAAAGATTTTCTAAGGGAGGCAATATCTATTATAGTCGGAAAACAGTCAGAAGGAATAGCAGATTTATTAGATAGTAAAAAACCAGTCAATGAATTTTTAATAGCTAAAAAATTAGAACTTACTATAAATCAAACTAGAAATCTCCTTTATAGAATTACAGATCAAGGATTAGTTTCTTCTATAAGAAAAAAAGATAAGAAAAAAGGATGGTATACTTACTTCTGGAAAATAGAACCTTTAAAATGCCTTGAATTTTTGAGGAAAATTTTAATTAATAAGATAGAACAAACTAATTATCAAATTAATAGTAGGCAAACTAGAAGATTCTATATATGTGAAAAATGCAATTTAGAATTCAATGAAGAAAATGCCTTGTTATGTGATTTTACTTGTAGAGAATGTGGTAATGTTCTTAAATTAGAAGATAATACAAAATTATTGAAAGAACTTAAGAGAAATCTTTTAAGATTTGAAGGCGAATTGGAAGATATAAAAGAGGAGATTGACAGAGAACATGAAAAAGAGGAGAAGATAAAACTTAGAGAATTGAAAAAGAAGAAAGCTGAAAAAATAAAAAATAGAAAGTTAGAAAGATCTTCTAAAAATTCTAAGAAATTAAAAGATACTAAAGAGAATAAGAAATTAGGCAATATTAAAAAAACTAAAAAATTAATGAAGAATAAGAAGAGAATTAAAGAGAATACAAAAACAAATAAGAATAATCAGAAGAGGATAATTCCAAAGAAAAAAGATTCAAGAAAACTTAATGTAAAGAAGCAAAAGAGAATTATTAAAAAGAAAAAGTAAAATGACTGTTTATCAAATCTTTCCTAAAAAAAGAAAATTTTTCTTAAGTAATTTTAATATAACTTTAAATTTAGTTATAATAAATGTCTTCTTCTTTTTCTTATCAATAATTGTTGTTTCTATTAATCCTTCTTTAATAAAATATCTTGCTCTACAACCAGCCTCTTTCATACATGGACAGTATTTATGGACTATTTTGACAAGTATGTTTTCTCATGTATTTCTTTGGCATATTTTTGCAAATATGATAACTTTGATTTTTATAGGAGGATTTGTTGAAAAGATTATAGGAAAAAAAAGATATTTGTGGTTTTATCTAACTTCTGGAATAATTGCTTCTTTATTTTTTATTTTTCTTTCTGTTCTATTCGGGAATTCTTTAATAGGAGAGAAACTTTTTGGAAGTCCTGAAATCTTTGCACTTGGAGCTTCAGGCGCAATATTTGGTTTAGCTGGATTAATAACTATTCTTATTCCAAAAATGAAAGTTCTTGTATTTTTTATTATTCCTATGCCTATCTGGGCAGCTATGGTCTTCTTTTTAGGTTTCTTTTGGTTTTTATCTGTTTTTGGAGGATTACCTATAGGAAATAGTGCTCATTTAGGAGGATTTCTTACAGGAGTAGTATATGGATTATATCTAAAGAATAAATTTCCAAGAAGAACTCAAATCATAAATAGGTACTTTAATCAATGAGAGAAAATAAAAAAGGAAAAAGAAAAGATAATAAAAAGGATTATTTTATATATAAAAAAGAAAATTTAATTATTCTTTTAGGAATATTTTTATTTTTATTTAACTCTTTTTATAAAATATTTTTTTTAAATGGAATTTCTAACAATTTTATCTATTATTTTCAAATAATTAGTTTTTCTTTAATTTATTTTGGATTAATTATTCATCCTTCTTTTAAGAAAGATAATCCTATTTTAAAATCTTGGAATTATATTAAGAAATTAAAAATGTTCATTTATTTATCAGTTATCCTCTTTTTATTCTCTTCTTTAATTGGTTTTTTTATTCTTCCTCCAGATTTTATAATTGAAGAGATTTTAAAGCTTATTCAAGATATTCTAGCTCAGACAGAAGGAATGTCTTCTATTGAACTAATTAGTTTCATTTTTTTTAATAATCTTAAAAGCACTTTATTAGTGGTTCTTTTTGGAATATTTTTGGGAATTCTTCCTTTAATATCAATTTTGTTTAATGGTTATTTATTGGGCTTTGTTTCTTCTATGGCTGTAGGAAAATCTAGCCTTCTTGAATTATTGAGACTTTTTCCTCACGGAATCTTTGAGTTGCCTGCAATCTTTATTTCAGTAGGAGTAGGTCTAAAATTAGGAACCTTTTTATTTCAAGATAATAAATCTGAATTTCTTAAAGAAAATTTTCTTAATTCATTAAAAGTTTTTTTCTTTATTGTGATTCCACTTCTGATAATAGCTGCCATAATAGAAGGACTTTTTATATCTCTTAGTTAAATTTATATATTATAAGATTCTTATATTCTTAATTAAAGAGGAGGTTATTAAATGGTTTGGTATCATAAAATTGCTTTAGTTTTATCTGCTATAGGTGCTATAAACTGGGGACTTGCTGAACTTGGATGGAATGCAGTTGAACAATTGTTGGGATTTGTAGAATGGTTACCTATGATTGTTTACTATATTGTAGCTCTATGTGGAGTTTATGCTTTAGTTAAAGCATTCAATAAGTAAATTTTTTTATTTTTAAAAATTCTTTAAAATTAGATTTTTGTTAAAGAAGTATTTTTTCTTAATCTATTTTGTAATCTGTTCTTATTCTTTTATATCATTAATTCCTAATATAATTAACAATAAGCCTATCATTAATATTATCCAAACTAGGCCTCCTTTAAAGAATTCCCATGCAGCATGTTTAAAATTCCAAAAACTGCCGAATTCAGAGGAATACCATCCTAAAAGAATAGTTCCATTAAGGATTATTAATCCTATCAGAATCTCAAGCCATTTATTCATTGTAATTTTAATTGTTTTTTATCATTTAAAAAGATTCTTGTGATGAAGAGAATAAAAGAAATGCTTAAAAAGGAAATTTTTTCTAATTATATAAGCTTTATAGGAGTTTTTAGTTATTAATATGAGAAAAGTAAAAGATTTTTTATGGGAACCTAATATGTCAATTAGGAAATGTGTAGATGCATTTGGAAATCTAGGTTATCAAGCAACTGAACTTAAGGAAGCTACAGAGGTTATTCTAAAAATGAAAAGGTCAAATGCTAAAATTTTTCTTACTTTTACTTCTAATATGGTAACTTCTGGATTAAGGGGTTTTTTTGCACAATTATGTAAGTTTAAAATTCCAAATGTTCTTGTTACAACCTCTGGAAGTATAGAAGAGGATATTATGAAAGCTGTGGGAGAGAATTTTGAATTATCTAATTTTAATGCTGATGATGTACAAATGCATGAAAGAGGAGAAAATAGAGTTGGAAATTTACTAATAAGAAACGAGAGTTATATGAAATTTGAAGATTTAATGAAAGAATATCTCTTGGAGATTTATAGAAAAAAGAAAAGAATTTCTTCTTCAGAATTAATTAGAGAAATTGGATTAATATTAAATGATGAAAATTCTATTTTATATCAAGCTTCAAGAAATAACATTCCTATTTATTGTCCTGGAATTGCTGATTCAAGTTTCGGTTTTCAATTATTTCTATTTCAACAAAAATATCCTGATTTTATTGTAGATTCTGTGCAGGATATGAATAGAATTGTAAGTGATTTAGGATTTGATGAGAAAAAAGGTTTGATATCTTTAGGAGGAAGTATCTCAAAACATTATGCTATTTTTTCTACTTTACTTTCAGGAGGTTTTGATTACGCTGTATATATGACCACTTCACATAGGGATTCTGGAAGTTTTTCAGGAGCAACAACTCAAGAAGCAAAATCATGGGGAAAAATAAAAGATGATGCTGAAGCAGCTAATGTAAATGGAGATGTTTGTATAACTTTTCCTTTAGCAATGTGTAGTGTCCTAGATAAATTGAAAGAAGAAGGGCTTTTTGAAGATGAATAATGCGAGATTTATACTTTCTAAAGAAAAATTATTAGAAAAACTTAATTTTCTAGAAGATTTAGGATTAAAAATTTCTTATTCTTATAAGACCAATAAAGAAGTTGGAAAACTATTACAAGAGATCTCTGATGTTAATTTTTCAATTCATTCTCAAGAAGAAATTAATGAAATTAAAAATAAGAAGAAAATTTGGTTTTTTATTCAAGCGGAAGATAAAAAAGAATTAGAAGATTTACTAAAAAAAGGAGTTAAAACTTTTGTAATAGATAATAAATTAGATTTAGATAATCTTTTAGAAGTTATTTCTGAAAAAAATTTTAAGATTAATCTTTCTTTGAGAATGAAATTTTCTGAACATAGAATTGGAAGTGGAAAATATTTTGTTTATGGAATGAATTCTAATGATATTAATGGAATAATTAAAGAGATAAAAAATAATAAAAATATTGATAAGATTGGAATATCTATTCATAGAAAGAGTCAAAATGTCTCAGAATGGGAAATAAAAAGAGAAATTGAAGATTCTTTAGATAAAGAGGTTTTAGAGAAAATTTCTTTTATTAATTTAGGAGGAGGACTTCCTTCAGAATACAGAAGTTTTAATTCAAAAGTTTTTGATTATATTTTTGAAAAGATATTAGAAATAAAGAATTTCCTTGATGAAAATAAAATTGAGACTTGGATAGAACCAGGAAGATTTTTAGCTGCTCCATGTATAAAATTAGAAACAGAGATTGTTCAAATTCAAGAAAATAATCTAATTGTTAATACCACTATCTATAATTGTGCTCTAGACACTTTGTTGACAGGAACAAAAATGTTAATAGAAGGAGAGTTGGAAAATGAGGAAGCTGGAAGTTACTTTTTAATTAAAGGAAATTCTCCTACTAGAGATGATATTTTTCGTTATAAAGTAAAACTAAAAAATCCTAAATTAGGAGATAAAATAATCTTCTTGAATGCAGGAGCTTATAATTATTCTACTGATTTTTTTGGTTATAATAAACTAAAAACAGATATTGTAGATTATTTTTAGAGATTTCTAGTTGTAAAAAATTTACAAAATCTTAAATAGTCTTTTCTTTAATTTTATTCTATGATAAGTCAAAAACAAATTGAAGAGATTAGAGAACATTTAGAGAAAGCTCAAAATCCTATTTTTCTTTTTGATAATGATCCTGATGGTCTATGTAGTTTCCTTTTATTAAGAAGGTACATAGGAAGAGGAAAAGGATTTCCTGTTAAATCTTTTCCAGGACTTACAGATTCTTATGTTAGAAAAGTCAACGAGTTAAATGCTGATTATGTTTTTATTCTTGATAAACCAGTAGTAGATGAAGACTTTTTTAAGGAAATAGAAAAAACAAATGTTCCTGTAGTCTGGATAGACCATCACAAATTACAACAAAAAGTACCTCCTTTTGTAAATTATTATAATTCTCTAAAGAACTCAGAAGGTGGAGAACCAGTTACTTATATGTCTTATAAAATTTCAGATAAGAAAGAAGATTTATGGATCGCTCTGATAGGTTGTATATCTGATATGTTCTTTCCAGAATTTTATTCAGATTTTAAGAAAAAATATCCTGATTTAGCTATTAATTCAGATAATGCTCCAGAAGTTTTATATAAATCTGTAATTGGAAAAATGTGTAGGATTATGAGCTTTGCTTTGAAGGATAGAACTACTAATGTTATTAGTATGATAAGATTTTTGATTGAATCTGAAACTCCTTATGATATTCTAGAAAAAAATTCTAAAAATTATAATATGCATAAAAGATTTGAGCAAATTGATAGAAAGTATCAGAAATTCTTAAATAAAGCAAGAGAAGTTGAGAAAAACTCTGATAATAAGAATATTTTATTTTTTCAATATGGAGGAGATTTGAGTATTAGTAGTGATATATCTAACGAACTTAAATATGATTTTCCTGAGAAAGTAGTAGTAGTTGCTTATGTAATAGGTGCTAAGACAAATATTTCTGTAAGAGGAAAAAAGATAAGAGAAAAAGTTTTAGATGTTATTAAGAATTTAGAGGATGCAACTGGAGGAGGACATGAAGATGCTGTTGGAGCTAGAGTTAAGACAGAGGACCTAGAGAGATTTAGAAATAACCTAGAAAATATGATAGATTCTAAATAAAAAAATATTTAAACTCATTTTTTTTAATAGAAATATGAGTAAACAAAGCCAATATAAATATAATTGTAACTTTGGTTTAGTTTACACTAAAATTAAAACTTTAATTTAATTCAGATTTCTTCTTTATGTCTGAATTAAATTGGAGAGAAAATTATTTCTTAATTCGGACTTTATAGGAGATTTCTGTTTTTGAATTTAATAAAAATGGAAACAGAACAACTGTTAATAAAAGGTGAAATAGATTTTTTAGAAGAGGAATTGGCTGAATTATTTAGAATAACTCTTCGTTTAGAAACAGAACTTGAAACTGTTATTAAGAGAAATTAATCTTTATAGGAGAAAGAAAGTGTTTTGTATTAGTCAGTATGCGGTTTAAAATAATCCTTCTTAAAAGAATAATCCTCCTTAAAAGAATAATCCTCCTTAAAAAAGGTTATTCATTAAGAGATTATGAATAATAAACTAAATGAATTTGTTGTGTTTTGTAAATTTAAATTTACTGGATTGTCTAAATTAACTAAATGGAGAAAAATATCTTAATTAAATAAAAGAATTTTTACTTTTTTAAAAGAGCAGTATTTAGAATAGAAAGAAATTTTAAGAAAAGAAGAAGAATCTAGAAGAGATTATAATAATAAATTTCTTTATTAGTAACTCTTTCCTATATAAACAAAATAATCTGCTTGTTTTCCACATATAATACACTTTTTATCTTTTATTTCTAATTGCTTTTCTGGAATATTTAAAGTCTTAGCTCCATTTACCTTTTCTTTTATCAAATTCTCACATTCTGAATTTTTGCATAGAGGAGCAAGAGTTATCTTTTTACTATCAATTGCTTTTTTAACTTGTTCTAAAGTCTCACATTTAACAATACTTTTTTCTAATAGATTTCTCGCTTTTTCATAAATTTCAGAATGAACCTCATTTAACAATTTAGGAATTTCTATCTTAAGATTTTTAATCTTTATTTCTTTTTTATCTCCTGTTCTTTTCTTAACTATAACTTGATTTTTTTCAATATCTCTTGGGCCTATTTCTATTTGTAAAGGAATACCTTTTAATTCCCATTCATTATATTTCCATCCAGGAGTAAATTCAGATCTATCATCTATAAAACAATCAAATTTGCTTAATTTTTTGTTTATCTCTTTTGCTTTTTCTAATATCCTTTTTTTAGTTTTATCAAATAAAATAGGAATTATAACTACTTTTTTTTCTGCTAATTTTGGAGGAATGACCAATCCTTTATTATCAGAATGTATAGCAAACATAACTCCCAAAAGTCTAGTAGAGATAGCATAAGTTGATTGATAACAATATTGTTCTTTTTTATCTTTATCTAGAAACTTTATTCCATATGCTTTTGCGAAATTTTGTCCATCATCATGATAGTCAGGCCCTTGAATAGCTTTTCCATTAGGTAGTAATAATTCAAAGGAATAACTTGCTAAAGCTCCTGCAAATTTTTCTTTTTCTGTTTTTTTACCAAATAAGGAAGGAAGAGCCATATATTCTTCCATAATCTTTTTATATATTTTAGTTATTGCTATCTTATCTTTTTCTAAATCTTTTTTATTAGAATAAACATGATGTCCTTCATTCCATAAAAATTCTCTTGTTCTTAAAAAAGGAACTGGATGTCTAAACTCCCATCTTATTACATTATTCCATTGATTTAATCTTAGAGGTAAATCTCTCCAGCTTCTTATCCATTTTTTATAAGAATCATACATTATTGCCTCACTAGTAGGGCGAATTGCAAGCTTTTCATTTAATTCTTTATCTCCAGTGTGAGTTATCCAAGCAACCTCAGGAGAAAAACCTTCTACATGTTCTTCTTCTTTAGATAAAAGAGATTCTGGAATAAGCAGAGGAAAATAACAATTTTTTATGTTTATTTTCTTAAACTCTTTATCAACTTTATTTTTTATTTCTTCCCATATAGAATATGACCTTGGTCTAAATACTATACATCCTGAGACTTTAGTATAATCTGCTAAATCAGATTTTAAAATTAATTGTTGATACCATTCGGAGAAATTTTCCTCTTTCTTTACTGTTATTCCTTCTTCTGAATTTTTATTTTTTTTAACCATAGAGAGATTAAGAAATTCTTATTTAAAATGGTTTGGTTAGTTTAATTCTAAATTAAAGTCTGTTCTAAAATCTCTTGAGAGATATTATTAACTGTTTCTTTAATATAATTTGATTCTAATGCAAATCCTAAACCCTCACTTTCACTCAGTTTAAAATTATTTATTCCAATAACTTCTTTATTCTTGTTTATTAAAGGTCCTCCAGAATTTCCTGAATTAAGTTCTGCAGTTGTTTGAATATAAATATTTAATCCATTAGGGCCTATTCTATTAGTAGCAGAAACTATTCCTTCTGAGACAGAAAATGATAATCCATAAGGATTTCCTATAGCAAGGACTTTCTCTGCTTGAATAATCTTATCAGAATCTGCTAATTTTAATTCAGGATAATCTTTCTCTATCTTTAATAATGCAATATCCATATTAATATCTTGTCCTATACTAGATACAGCATGCACTTTTCCATCATAAGTATAAATTCCTGCTGCAGAAGCTCCTTTTAGAACATGATAATTTGTTATTAGATATCCTTCATCTGCTATAAAAAATCCACTTCCTTGTCCTACATCTGTGCTAATAGTAACTACTGATTTTATTAATTCTTCTGTAATCTCTGAGAAATCTGAACTTACACTAGATTTTAATTTTATAAATTCTTCTCCAAGTTGAACAAACTCATTATCAATTGAACTTATCTCTGTGCTTAAAGTTCTTATATTCCTTTTATTCTCTAATAAATTTTCTGTTATCTCATTAAACTGATTTTGATTTTTAGTATTCATATCCTTTATAGCAGATTCAAGTTTATTGTAGCTTAATTGTAACTGTCCATATAATAAATAGATAAAAAGACTGTTTGATATGAGTAGTACTATAAGAAAAAAACTGAAACCTCCAATCATGATTTTATGATGTTTTTTTAATACCATTTCAACTCTTTTTTAAAATGAGAACCTTAAACTATAAAAATATAACTATCTTTTAATATTTTAGGCTGATAGTTTAATGGATAGAATCACAGGTTTCGGCCCTGTTGATGGGGGTTCGAATCCCTCTCAGCCTGTTTTTCATAATCTTTTTAGAATTATCTAGAATTATTTAGAATTATCTCAGAATTATCTCATAATCTTTTTAGAATTATCTTAGAATTATCTTAGAATTATCTCATAATCTTTTTAGAATTATCTCATAATCTTTTTAGAATTATCTCAGAATTATCTCAGAATTATCTATCTTCATATATTGGAAGATTAACTACTTTTCCTGCAACTAGTTCTTTTCCATTATTAAATCTATGTTGAATATAAGGATAAATTTCATCTGCTCTTATAGTTTTTAATTTATTAAATTTTTTTTGTAAATCTTTTGCATATTCTAAATAAGTGTCGTTTTTTTCAATATTCTTTCTTTCTGTTCCTACATAATCTTCTAAAATCTCTGATGCTTTTGGAGAGATAGTTGACATCCTTTCTGATAAAACTTCTTCTAATTTAGTAGATTTTTTATTTTTGTCAGGAAAAACATTTTTAGGAAAAAAATTCTCAAGATTATCACATCCAGCTATTGCTAAAAGAACTAATATTGAACTTGCATAATCTGTTATTCTTTTTTTCATATAATTTTAAGAAAATGTTATTTTATAAATCTTTCTATTTGTTACTACTACTTAGAGAATAAGTTTTCCTTTTTATTATCATTAGTTTTTTATACTAATTTCTTTTTTTATTTTTATGAATTCCAAAATTGAATTTGGAGATAAAGTTAGAATTATTCTTGCAAAAGAGGAATATGAAGGAATTCTATTAGAATCTCCAAAATCTGAGAAGAATCTTGTTCTTTTAAAATTGGATTCAGGATATAATATAGGATTTGATAAGAAAAAAATTTTTAATATAGAATTAATAAAAAAAAGAGAATTAGAAGAAGAAGTTCTAAATATAAAGAAAGATTCTTCAAAGCCAAATATAGCAATGATTATTACAGGAGGAACTATCGCATCTCGTTATGATTCAAAAACTGGAGGAGTCCGTCCTTTGGATACTCCTGAATCTCTTTTTAAATTTTATCCTGAAATTTTTGAGAAAGTTAATGTTTTAAAAGTTGAAATTCCATTTATGAAAGCTTCTGAGGATATAGAATTTAAAGATTGGAAAAAGATTGCTAAATTAACTGCAGAACTTTTAAATGATTTTAATATTAAAGGAGTTATTATTACACATGGAACTGATTTTCTTCATTATACTGCAGCTGCTTTATCTTTTTTCTTAAGAGATTTAAATAAGCCAGTTGTTTTAACTTATTCCCAGAGAAGTATTGATAGAGCAAGTAGTGATGCTAATCTTAATCTGCAATGTTCTGCTCTTGCAGCTATTTCAGATATAGCAGAAGTTATGCTAGTAGGACATGCTTCTACAAACGATAATTTTTGTTATGCTATTCCTGGAACTAAAGTAAGAAAAATGCATACATCAAGAAGAGATGCATTTAAACCAATAAATTCTTCTCCCCTTGCTAAAATTTATCAAGATAGAATTGAGAAAATCTCAAAACATAAAATTAGAAATAAAAATAAAATTAAAGTAGATGCTAAATATAATGAGAAAGTTGCTCTAATAAAATTTTATCCAGGACAGAATCCAAAAATTCTAGATTATTATTTAAAGGAAAAATACAAGGGAATTGTTATTGAAATGTCTGGTCTAGGACATGTTAATACAAAGACTACAGGAAGTTCTTGGATTAAAAAATTAAAAGAAATTCAGAATAAAGGAGTAATTGTATGTGCGACTTCTCAATGCATTTATGGAAGAGTGAATCCTTTAGTTTATTCTAATGGAAGAAAAGTGTTAGAAACAGGAGTTATTTATTTAGAGGATATGCTTTCAGAAACAGCATTAGTAAAACTTGGATGGATCTTAGGACATAAGGAATGGATAAAAGATAAGAAGAAAATAAAAGAAAAAATGTTAGAGAATATTTCTAATGAGATAAATGAGAGATTAAAAGAATAATTATCTTCTTTTTTCTAGTAATTTTTTTATTTCTCTAATTTCTTTTTCTGCTTTTCTGTTTAAAGCATAATCATATTCAGATCTGATTCTATCTCTTTGTGCTTGTCTATTCTGACTCATTAAGATTACTGGTGCTTGAAGTGCTGCTAAACAAGATAAACATAAATTCAGAATTATAAATGGCCAAGGATCCCAATGTTCAACATAAGCAGTTATATTCAGATAAATCCAAATTGAAATTAGTACTCCTATAAATATAATAAAAGACCAACTTCCTGCCCATTTAGTAAGTCCATCTGCTGCTTTCTGTCCAAAGGTCCTTGGAATTTTAAGAATAACAGGAATTTCTTCATGCTTCCTCTTTTTTTCTCTTTTTTTTATCATCTTCAACTTTTTATTATTAAATAAATAAGATTGTTTCTATTTTTATAATTATCTAATAGTAATTTTAAATTTTACTGATATTCTTTTTAATAAATTTTATTAACTCTCTTTCTCTTTTTAAATAATGGAAAAAGAAGAATATACAAAATTAGGTTTTAAATGTGGACTAGAAATTCATCAACAATTAGACACTAATAAACTTTTTTGTTCTTGTCCTTCTGTTTTAAGAAGTGATAATCCAGATTATACTGTAGAAAGAAGACTTCATGCTATTGCTGGAGAATCAGGAGAAATAGATATAGCTGCTAAACATGAAGCTGAATTAGGAAAAAAGTTCTTTTATCAAGGATATGATACTACTTGCCTTGTTGAATTAGATGAAGAACCTCCTCATAAATTAAATAGAGAAGCATTAGAAATAACTTTACAAATATCAATTTTTCTTAAAGCTAAAATCTCTTCTTTTAGCCAAATTATGAGAAAGACAGTTATAGATGGAAGTAATACTACTGGATTTCAAAGAACTGTTTTAATAGCAAAAAATGGATATATTGAGACTAGTCAAGGAAAAGTAAAGATTGAAAGTATTTGTCTAGAAGAAGATGCTGCTAGAATTATAGAAAGAGATAAAGATAAAGTTATTTATCGTCTTGATAGACTAGGAATTCCTCTAGTTGAAATAACTACTTCTTCAGATATAAAGAATCCTGAACAAGCAAAAGAGGTAGCATTACTTCTTGGAAATATTCTGAGAAGTTGTAAAGTAAAGAGAGGAATAGGAACAATAAGACAAGATGTAAATATATCCATTAAAGGACATCCAAGAGTAGAACTTAAAGGAGTTCAGAATATGAAGACTTTTATAAAAACAATAGAAAATGAAGTTGAGAGACAAAAAAATAATATCAAAATTAAAAGATTATTCTCTGAAGTAAGAAGAGTAAATATAGATAGTAATTCAGAATTTTTAAGACCGGTTCCTGGAGCAGCGAGAATGTATCCTGAAACAGATTTGCCTTTATTAAAAATTTCTAGAAAATTGATAGATAATGCTAAAAAGAATCTTCCTGAGTTGAGAACAGATATAGAGGATGAATTGAAGCAAAAAGGATTGAATTCTGAAATGATTAAACTTCTTCTAAAACAGAATAAACTTGAAGAGTTTAAACAACTTTTAGAGATAATTCCTAAACCAAAATTAATTGCTAAGATTCTTTTAATTTTTCCAAAAGAAATATCAAGTCATAAGAAAATTTCAATAGAGAGGATAAATAAGATTCTAGAAGAACAAATTTTTGATGTTTTATCTTTAGTTAAAAAAGAAAAAATTTCTGAGTCTCAAATTAAACATATTTTAGAAGAGATTATTGAAGGGAAAAATTTAGAAGAAGCAGTGAAAAATGAAGAAGTTGATATGCTAGATGTAGAGGAAAGGATTTTAAGAATAATTAAGAGTAAACAAGGACTTTCTGAAAAAGCTTATATGGGTTTGGTTATGAAAGAACTAAAAGGAAAGATAGATGGTAAAAAAGCTTTTGAAATTATAAAAAAATATCTTAAATAGGAATTTTAACCAAAAATTAATAAAGAGTATTTTTATTTTATTATTATGAGTCCAACAACTATAAGAGGAATTATTAAAACATCTATTGTTACTGCATTTACTATTACAGCTGCGTTAATCTGGAAAGAGGTTTTTTCAGAAACTATACATTTATTTTTTCCTCAAAGTACTCTTTTTTATGAATTTTTAGGAGCTGTAATTATAACTATTTTTGTTATAATTGCTATATATATAACTCTAAAAACTGAACATGAAGCTGGAGTGATTCTTGAGGGTATAAAAAGAATGAATAAAAATAAAAGAAAACAGATTATCAAAGAAATTGAAAAAAATAGAAAGAAAAATATAAAATAAACTGAAGAAAAATAACCAAAACTTAATAAATAATATTCTTCTTTAAATAAATATGAAAAGAACTTATATTAATGAACTAAATATTGGAAAAGAAATTTTATTAAAAGGATGGGTTCATGAGATTAGAGAATTGGCTAAATTAAAATTTATTCTAATTAGAGATTGTACCGGAGTTGTTCAAACTGTTTTTAAAAGTAAAGAACTTATAGATAAAATTTCTAATCTTAGTTTAGAAAGTATAGTTGAAATAACTGGAATAGTTAAAAAAGCAAAGATTAAAGCAGATCTTGCAGAAAAAAACTTTGAAATTGAAGTTTCAGATATTAAAATTTTAAATAAAGCAGAAAAGACTCCAATTCATGTTAATGAAAAGACAACTATTACAGACTTATCAAAAAGATTGGATTATCGTTCTCTTGATTTGAGAAAACCAAAAATTTCAGCTATCTTTAAAATTCAGTCAGAAATTGCAAAGTATTTTAGAGAATATTTTAATAAAAAAAATTTTACAGAAGTTTTTCTTCCAAGCATTATTTCAAATTCAAGTGAAGGAGGAACTGATTTATTTTCTGTTAATTATTTTGAAAAAAAAGCATATCTTGCTCAGAGTCCTCAGTTATATAAGCAAATGATGGCTTGTTCTATTGAAAATGTTTTTACTATATCTCCTGTTTGGAGAGCTGAGAAACATAATACAATTAGACATCTGAATGAATCTCGGCAAATGGATATTGAGATGGCTTTTTCTAATCAGTTTTCTGTTATGAAGGAACTTGAGAAAGCTGTTGTTTATATTGTTAAAAATATTTTAAAAAGCTGTGAAAAAGAGATTAAATTACTTAATTTAAATCTGGAAATTCCAAAAGCTAAATATCTAAGTTATGACGAAACTGTTAAAATTTTAAATATGAAATACGGAGAAGATTTAACTCCTGAAGATGAGAAAACTCTTAATAAAAAATTTCCAAATTCATTAGTCTTTGTTCATTCCTGGCCTGTTGAACTTAAACCATTTTATATTATGCCCAAAAATGAAAATATTAATGCGAAATTAAGCGAGGGTTTTGATTGTATTTATAGGGGTTTAGAAATAACTTCTGGAGGACAAAGAATTCATATTCCTCAATTACTTGAAGAAATGTTGAAAAAAAAGAAGTTAAATCCTAAGGATTTTAAAGATTATATTGATAGTTTTAGATTTGGAAGTCCACCTCATGCTGGTTGGAGTATTGGTCTTGAGAGAATCACTCAGTTAATTACTGAGCAGAAAAATATAAGGGAGGCTTGTATTTTTCCAAGAGATAGAACAAGAGTAAGTCCATAATGCTTATGTATCTTTTTTTAAAATAATATTTTTAATGAATTCAGTAAAATTATCTTTAAATAAAATATTACATAAAAAACAGGAATATGTTAAGTTAATTTCTAATGAATTGGGTTTTGAAATAACTGGATTAGAGCATAAAATTTCTACAGATACCTGCTTTGAAAAAGCAAAGTTATTAGGATGGAAAACAAATCGGATTATAAAAGCAATTTATCTGAGTAATAGGATAGAGAGATATGGATTTATATTTCCGGAATTAGGAGAAGGAATATCTCCTCAGAGAATTTCTACAGAGAATCTTTCAGAATTGTTAGGAATATCAAAAAAGAAAGCAAAAAGTTTCTGTAATATTGATTGTCCTGAAGGAATGGAATGGGGGACTTGCACTCCTTTTGTTTTTGATAACGCTTTTGATAATAATTTGGATGGAAAATTAAATCAGCTCTTTTATCATAATTTTGATTCTTTAAATTGTGAAAATGTTGATATCTCTATTGGAGGTTTTGGTGAAAGAGCTCATAGGATCTCTCTTCATTTGCAATATAAAGGAATTTACGAAATATTGAAATATAAATTTGGAGATAAGATTACTAAAACAGAATTATTTTAAAAACATTTAAAAAAAACACTTCCTCTAACTTAATATGGAATTTATCTCTATTGAAGAAGCAATTAATAAAAAAAAAGGTAATGTAGCTGTAAGAGGATGGGTGTATAGAGAGAGAGGAAGTAATGAAATTAAATTTATTGTTCTTAGAGATTCAACAGGAATTGTACAGTGTGTTTTATCTAAGAAAAAATTTGAATCACAGTGGGAAGAAATTGATAAACTTCATATAGAAAGTTCTATTGAGATTTATGGAAAAATAAAAGAAGATAAAAGAGCTCCTACAGGATATGAAATCGAAGTTGATAAAATAAACATTATTGGAAAAGCAGAAGAGTTTCCTATTCAAAAAGATTTGAATGAGGAGCTTTTAGGAGATAGAAGACATCTTTGGTTGAGAAGTCAAAAAATGAATTCTATTCTTAAAATAAGAAGTACTGTTTTTGGAGCTCTACATGAATATTTTAGAAGTAAAGGTTTTTATGAGTTTCAGAGTCCAATAATAATTCCTGGAGGTGCAGAAGAAGGACCTACTTTATTTGAAATTAATTATTTTGGGAAAAAGATGTATCTAACTCAGACATGGCAGTTATATGCTGAAGCTGCAATTTATTCTTTAGAAAAAGTTTATTGTATAGCTCCTTCTTTTAGAGCTGAAAAATCAAAAACTTCTCGCCATCTTACTGAATATTGGCACACTGAAATGGAAGTTGCTTGGGCAAATCTAGACGATATTATGAATTATGCTGAAGAGATGGTTAAATTTGTCTTGAAGAAAGTTTTAGAGAAAAATAAAAAAGAATTGAAAATTCTGAAAAGAGATATCAAAAGATTAGAACCTTCTCTTAAAAAGAAATTTTCTAGAATAACCTATGATGAAGCATTAAAACTTCTTAAAGAAAAGAAAAAAATAAATATTAAATGGGGAAAAGATTTGAGAACAATAGAAGAAGAGAAGCTTATGGAACTTTATGATACTCCTATCTTTGTTACTTCTTATCCTAAAGAAATAATGGCTTTTTATAAACCAAGAGATTCGAAAAATCCTAAAACAGCTCGTTGTTTTGATATGCTTGCTCCTGAAGCAAATGGAGAGTTAGTTGGAGGAAGTGAAAGAGATATTAATTTAGATGAGCTTAAAGAGGCTCTAAAATCAAAAGGAGAAAACTTAGAAGATTATTCATACTATTTTGAAACACATTCTTATGGGGCTGTTCTCCATGGAGGTTATGGTTTAGGAACTGAGAGATTAATAAAATGGATTTGTGGTTTGGATACAATAAAAGATGCAATTCCATTTCCAAGAACTGTTAGCAGAATGAAACCTTAAAATGAAATATGTAAAAAAAAGAGATTTAGTAATAATTGGCATTCTTTTAATACTAATTCTTGTTCTAACTATTTTGGTAGTTGATTATTCTAAAACTTATTTTTCTAGATCAACAGGAGTTGATTTTGATGGAGATGTTGAATTTAATGAATTTCTCTTAGAAAAAGATATTTCTTCTAATGATTCCTCCTCTTTTAAAGATAAAGTGATTAGTTATGGATGGATTAATGATTCTATTCTTGAAATCAATGCTTCTTTATTTCTTGTTTGTGGTTGTGAGAAGATTAAAAAAGTTAATTATATGATTTACTCTGATAAAAATTCTCTAAATAAACTTGCTATTTATTATGAAACTTTTATTGATAATGAGGAATCATGTGCAAATTGTGTTCTTCCACATGGAATTAGATTTAGAGTAAGAGATATTTCAAAAGAAGATTATGACATAATTTTAGTAAAATTTCATGAATCATCTTGAGATATAAAATTTCTTTATAATCATCTATCTAAAATTTTGGAAATTATTGAATTTCAAGAATTTTTACTTTAAAATTTAAATTTTCTCCTGCTAAAGGATGATTTAAATCAATTGTAATATTCTCTTCTGTAACTTCTGTAACTTTTACTGGAACCTGATTTCCTTGAGGAGTTTGTAATCCTAAAATACTTCCAGACTTAACTTTTTCTCTTGCTTCTTCAGGAAGCTGTTGCTTTGGTACTTTTTGAATCAATTCTTGTTTTCTTTCACCATAAGCATCTTTAGATTCAATTTTTATTTCTTTTTCTTGTCCCTCTTCCATTTCTTTAATGGCATTCTCAAATCCTGGAATAACTTTTCCTTCTCCAATTGTAAATTCTAAAGGCTGTCCGTGTCTCTCAGAGCTATCAAAAACTTCTCCACTATCTAATTTACCTTCATATTCAATCTTAATTTTTCTTCCGTTTTCTATAGTCATTTTAATACTTTAATAAACAAAAAGAACTTGTTTATACTAAAACCAAAAAAAAGAGTCTTTTAAATTTTTTGGTTTTCATATTTTTAAATTAAAAAATCTATAAAATAAAATTAATATTTATAATTTATAATTTTAAATACTTAAACTTTAATAAAAATAAAAATTCATCTTCTTTTTCATCATCTGAACGATAAGATGTTTCAAAAGAAAAATTTTTAGCTTTAGATATTTCCTTTACAAAATTAAGATTAAAACCCATCTTTTTAATCTTCCATGAATAAGAAGTTTCTAATTCAAATTCTAATTTTGGATTTATCTTATAATTCATTACTATTTTATTGTAATTGTCTTTTCTATCAAAATTATATTCATTTTTTGCTAAAATTGAGAGTTTATTCTTTAGAAAATTCTTTTTTGCTTCAAGATTTATTTCATCATTCATAAAATTAAATGATAATGATGGACTTATATTTCTATATTTTAGAGAAGTATAAAAGTTTATATCATATTTTCTTATTTTTAATAAATCTTCTAACTTCTCTGGAGGATTTTCTATATTAAATCCTGTCTCTAATCTAAATTCTAGATTCTTCTTTTTTTCATTTTCTTCTAGTTCTAATCTTTTTTTATTTGCAAGATAAAACAAACCCATTGATTCTAATTTATTGACTTCTTCATCTAATCTATCAATTTTAATATCAAGAGGATCTATCTTTCTATTTAGTGATATTGGGTTTATTTTCATTTTTTTTCCTTTTATTTTCTCTAATCCAATCGTGGTTATTCCTTTAATTTTTTCTTTAAGATTATTAAATATTTTTGTCTCTCTGACAATTTCTCCAATAGTGTCTAAATAAGCTTCTTCAGTTGAGTCTTTTACTCTATCAATCCAGTTTTTAGTCATATCTGTTAAAGGAGTGTCTTTCTCTAAACTATCTATTAATTGGAGAGGTATTTTTGGAATAACTCCATTTTCCCATAGGTTAATTCTAAATTCATAATCTAATTTTTTTCTGAATTTTTCTTTTAAATTTTCTTCCTTTTTTGAATTCTGAGTTTCTAAATTATTAGTATTTTTAGAATAAATATAATCAGGATTTGAAAGAGAAATGATACTTGCTAATATCAAAGGCAAGATTATTTTATTAATATTTTTCATCACTTAAGAATGATTAATCATCATTTATAAAGTTTTTTTATTAACCAACTTTTTAACTATAGAATTTATTCATTGCTTCTTTAAGCTCTTTCTCTAAAAAGTATTTTCTTCTATGAAATATCTTTTTTTCTGATAAAATCTCTTTTGTATTTTCTAGATTTTTAATACCCTCTGATATTTCTGAGGAATATATTCCAGGAATTTCTTTTAAATCTTTCTTTGTTAATCCCTCATTATTTCTGTCATTATTAAATAAAGCATATGCTATGACAATTCCTGGATTGGGTTTTGACCATACTTTTGGATTCTGTCTTTCAAATTCTTCTAAAATTCTCATAAAATTACTCTTTACTTTATCTTTTTAATATTTTCGGTTTTCTTATTGATTATTAATATAAATCTTAGACTTGAATATTCTTCTGAAACTTTTATTTTTGTTAATAAGAGATTATCTTAGAGAAATAGAGATAGAAGTATTATTGAAAGATTTTTAAATAGTTATTTCTCTCTAAAAAAATGGTAATAGAAAAAATTGAATTAGATAGATTAAGGAGTACTTATCCTAATCCTCCAAGAAATAGAATAGAACAAATAAAAGAACTTATCATAAAGGATAATTGTGTTGATTTAATTCCTCCTATTTTATGTAGTAAAAAGAATAAACTTCTTTATATACTTGATGGAAATAAAAGATTTCAAGCTGTAAAAGAATTAAAATCAAAATTTAATTTTAATTATATGTGGGCAGAATATTAATCTTTATAAAAATCTTTAAAAAGTATCTATAATTTTTTTTGTTATGAAGATAGAGAATATTGAAATTAAATGGCTAGGACATTCTGGTTTTTTAATTAAAAATTCTCAAATTATTTATATAGATCCTTATAACATTAAAAATGGTCTTGAAAAGGCAGATCTTATTTTAATAACACATAGTCATTATGATCATTGTAGCATTGCAGATATACAAAAGATAATAAAAGAAGGAACAAAGATAATTCTCCCTGCTGATGCTCAAAGTAAAGTAACTAGATTTAATATTCCAATTGAAATAGAAATTATAGAAGTAGGACAAGAGATTTCTTTTAATGGAATTAAGGTTTCTGCTTTTCCTGCTTATAATATAGACAAACCTTTTCATCCAAAAGAAGAAGGTTGGATAGGATATATACTAAAAATAGATAATATCTCTATTTATCATGCTGGAGATACAGATATAATTCCAGAGATGCAGAAACTTACTGGATATAAACAATCCGGAAAAAAGTTTATTGCACTTTTACCTATAGGAGGAAGATTTACAATGAATGCAGAAGAGGCTGTAGAAGCTGTAAAAATAATAAAACCTTCTTTAGCTATTCCTATGCATTATGGAAGTATTGTTGGAAATGAAGAAGATGCAAAAGAATTTCAAGAACTTTGCGAAGAGAAAGGATTTAATGTGATAATTCTAAAGAAAGAAGGATAATTTAAATATTAAAACACTACTATTTTCTAATCAAAATATTTTTAAAGAATGAGCTTTTTATTTTCTTGTAATATTAATTTGTGGGGGCAAATTAATATTAAGGTGAATGAATCTTTTTCTATTAGTGGAAAGTTTGTCAACTATTTAAATGTTTTGTTGACGGTTTCTCTAGGATATATTGATTGAAAGGAGGAAAAAAAAGAAATGGCATTAGATTTTGCGAGAGAAGCAATAGAAAATTTAGAAACCCATAGTATTAATTTTGACGAACTTAAAGCAGGAAAAGCTAACATAAAAGTTATTGGTACTGGTGGAATGGGCTGTAATGCTGTTACATGGTTATTCAATAAAGGAATTAATGGAGCAACAGTCTATGCAGTTAATACAGATGCTCTTCATCTGAGCGTTACAAAAGCAGACGAGAAAATTCTGATAGGTAGAGAATTAACCAAAGGATTAGGATGTGGAGGACTTCCAAAAAAAGGAAGAGAAGCTGCAAAAGAAGCTTTAGTTGATTTGAAAAAATCCACTTCTAGTTCTGACATGGTTTTTGTAATTGCAGGAATGGGTGGTGGAACTGGAACAGGTGCAGCTCCAGTAATTGCTCAATTGGCTAAAGAGACAGGAGCAGTTGTTATCGGAGTTGTTACTATGCCTTTTGAACAAGAAAAAGCAAGAATAGACAAAGCTGAGTTTGGATTACAAGAATTAAGAGAAGTAACAGATACTTGTATTGTTTTAGACAATAATAGGTTAGTAGATATTGCAGGACAATTACCAATAGAATCAGCTTTTGCAGTTGCTAATGAGTTAGTAAGTACAATGGTTAAAGGAATTGTTGAAACAATAACTCTACCAAGTTTAATCAATTTAGACTATGCAGATGTTTCTTCTATCATGAGAGGAGGAGGAGTTTCTGTAATTGGAATTGGTGAAGATGATTCCTCAGAAAGAGTTAATCAAGCAGTCCAGCAAGCTCTTACACATCCTCTACTTGACGTGGATTATAGAGGTGCTCAGGGCGCTTTAGTACACATTACTTGTGGACCAGATTTAAAATTAGAGGAATTTGATGTGATAGGAAAAACAATTTCAGAAAACTTAAATTCAGAGGCACAAGTGATTATTGGTGCAAGAATCAATAAAGATTTTGTAGGAAAAGTTAGAGTTATAACAATAATGACTGGTGTAAAATCTCCCTTTATTTTAGGAAAAGATTTTGAAGAAAAAGCATTACCTGCCTCAAAAGAAATTTCTGATTTGGGTATAGAAGTTTTAAGATAACTTTGTTTTTTTATTCCGGGAGAAATCCCGGATTTTTATTTTATTAATAAAAAATTATTAAGAAGTTGAAGAGTTCTATTGAATCTATTATATTTTTAAACTTCTATTTTCTTTGGATTTTTCATCTTTTTGTTTCCGTATTCTTCAAAAAACAAAATTCTATCAATATCAATTTTCTCTCTTGGCATTCTTTTTTTATATTCATATCCAATAGGAAAAATAGCTTCTACATTTAACTCTTTTGGAATCTTAAAAATTATCTTAATTTGATTTTCTACAAAATGACCTATCCAGCAAGTTGATAATCCTACTTCTTCAATTTTTAACAAGAAATTTTGTATAGCTGCTCCTGCTTGTTGTCTACAATAGATTTTTCCTCTTTCTTTATAAGAATTTACTAATCTACTACAATCTGAGCATACAATCAATACATATTTTGCTTCATTGATAAAAGGTTGTTGAGATGCTTCTGCTATACTTCTTATCTTTTCTTCATTGTTTGTTAATATAAATTTTAAAGTATAATTCTTTCCCGCTATTGGAGCGTATCTGCAAGAGTCAATACATTCAATAATCTTTCTCCAATCAGGTTTTATATCTTTAAACTTTCTTACACTTTTTCTAGATTTAATTGTTTTATCTAAGTCCATAAAAAATAAAAGAGAGAAGTATTAATAAAGTTTTTTAAAACGTCCCCGGTAGGACTCAAACTTGAAAACCTCCTGCGGGTTTTCTATCCAGCATCCATTCTTCGTCCAATTTATTAATTTTTTTAAAACGTCCCCGGTAGGACTCGAACCTACGACACCACGGTTAACAGCCGTGCGCTCTGACCAACTGAGCTACGGGGACATAAATGAAATAAAAGATATTTGCTTTTAAAGTTTATTATCTCAAACCTAAATCAAAAATTGGTTCTGGTCTATGTCTTTCTAGATATTTATAGACATTAGCTTGTTTAGAACCTTGTATTAGAGAGATTAAAGCATTTTGAGCATTTTTTATATTCTCTGCTGAACCTATAACTCCTACATTATTATCTTTTAATTCAAAGTTACATTCAGTTAGATTACTCATAGTGCTTAATGTTCTTCCTTTAGTTCCTATTATTCTTGCTCTTACTCTTTCAAGATTTCTTTTAGTAGTATAATCTTTAATATTGATAACTTCAAATATAAAATCCTCTTTTTTTATTTTTAATGCTATAGAAAGAGGAAATCCAAAATTCAAAGATTCAATAACTTTTTCTGCAAGAAATTCATCTTTTGGTTCTCCTTCAATAGAAATCTCTTTTTCTTTATTATCAATCTTTATATTCAACTTTTTTTCAAGTTGCTTTTTATTTTTTATTACTTTCTGAAATTCTTCACAATTTATTATTCTCATAATAATATAAATCTCTATAAGTTTTTAAGTTTAGTTTTATTTATTAAAATTCATTAAAATTCTACTTTCTCTTTATTTAGATAATTATTTCTTTTAAGCCACTCAATTTGACTTATTCTATACTTAAAGATTATATCTCCTTTGTTATCATCAAGATCCCAAGGTTGAACAATAACAATATCATTAGGACGAAGCCATAATTTTCTCTTTAATCTTCCAGGAACTCTACAATTTCTAGTTTTTCCATCCATACAACTAATTCCCATCCTATTTCCTCCCAATCTTTGTTCTATAATTCCTATTACTTCCTTTCCTCTTGGAAGTCTAGCTCTGGTTATAACATTTTCTTCTTTATCTTCTTCTTTATCTTCTTTTTCTTTAAATTCTTCCATAACTAAAGGAAAAATAACTAAGTTTATAAAGATAATTATAAAAATTTAATTTTTATATATAGAAATTAAAATAAAACCATAGTAAAAGGAATATTCTGAATTTTTTTTATATCTTCTTCAGAGATTAAATTTTCTTTTAATGCTAAGTTTACAGACCTCTTTCCTATAATATTAAAAGTAGCATCTTCTCTACTCATGTCTCTTATTATTTTTTTAATCTCTTCTTCAGAATGCTTTTCTGTTCCAAAAAAATTTTCTTTAACTTCTATCTGAAGTTTTCCTTCTTCAAACTTTTTCCCTAAAATCTCAGAATCACATATTGCTACAATATTCCTATAAGATTTGTGTATTCTAACAAACATATTAAAAATAAAAATTATAAATTAATAAACTTTTTTAAAATCCTTTTTTAGCTTCACCTGACTGCATTGCTTTTTCTGCATTTTCCTTTGACATCATAGCACAGACAGTAGTCTCAGAATGAATAGGACATTTTCCTTTTGCCATATATCCTCCTCTTGCAGTCTTGGTGATTACAGGATCTTTCATTTCTACTTGTTTCTTACATTTCATACATCTTCCTTCTACCATTTTTTTACTCCAAAATTTAATTAAAAAATTCCTAAGAATTTCATTCTATTTATAATGAAAATTTGTTTTTAAAGATTTAGATTTTTCCACGAACAGAATGTTTTGCTCCACAAGCTAAACAATGAAGAAATGTTAATCTACCTTCTTTTATTAATTCTGTATCTGGCTTTCCACATTCTTTACATATAACAAATTCTTTTAGATATCTATTTATCTTTTCGTCTATTTTATCTCTTGAAACTTTCATATTCAATACTAATCTATCTCCTTCTCTATGTCCAGAAGCAGCCAATTCTTTTAGAATAAATTTCTGAAAGTTTTCAGGATCTCTCTTTAAATATGAAGCTATCTGAAAAAAATTAACTAAAATAGTTTTTTTTCCTTCAAAATGACCTTCAATTTTTGGAATTTCAAATCTTCCATTATTATTCTTTATTTCTTTTACTTCATGATATGCTTTATCTAAAAGTTTTTCATATTCCATATTTTAATTTAATAGGGAGGATTTATAAATCTTTTATGTCTTTTTTTAATATGCAAATAAAGAATATAATTCTTGGAATAGCAATTATAATTTTAACAATATTTGTAACTGTTTATGGAATAAATATATTTTATCCTTCTGGAGAATATAAAGATTATTGCAAAGATGATAAAATCTATGAAATAGCTGATACACAGCAGAAATGTGAAGATCTTGGAGGAAAATGGAGAAATTATGAATTTGTTAAAGAAAATGATAGTGTTGAAGGATATTGTGATAGAGATTATTTCTGCAGACAGGAATATGATAGTGCTAGAGAAATAAGAGCTAAAAAAATATTTTTTATCTCAGTTCCTTTAGGAGTTATAATAATTATATTTGGAGGATTTCTTTTTCATTTAGAAGCTGTTGGTGCTGGTTTAATGGGAGGAGGAGTTGGAACAATAGTTTATGGCTCGGGAAATTATTGGCAATACGGAGATAATTTGTTTAAATTTATTCTTTCTTTGTTAGGTTTAACAGCAGTAATATATTCTTCTTATTGGTTAAATAAAAAGTTCGAGAAGAAAAAATAATTGAGAAAAAATAGATTTCTTTGAATAATCTGTTATAAAATTTCTTTTATCCTAACCATCTGACTTTTCCAGGATGAGGTTCAAAAATAATTCCTTCTTCTATAAATTTCTTTATCTCTTCATTTATTACTTCTGGAGAGATTTCTCTTAAATTCATAATCATATCCTCTATGTTAATTCCACCATCTTTCTCAGAATTTTTTATTACCTCTAAAATTCTATCTTTAGCAGCAACTTTTTCTTCTTTTGTAATATTTAAACTCTCTTTATTTCTTTTTTTCTCTATTTCTAATTTTCTCAATAAAAGATATCTAGGATCTTTCTCTTTTATTATCTCTGGACTGATATAAACTTCATTATTAAATTCTCTTAATTTTCCTATTATTAATACTGTCTTACCTAGATTTTTATCTTTTATTTTTTCTACATCATCTCCAAAAATCTTTATTTTTATCTGTCCTGAGCCATCATCTAATGTTAAAAAAGAATATCTTTTTTCATCATTTTCATATTTATCTACTACATTTGCAATAACATTTACTCTTATTATTTTTTTATCTCCTAATTCTAAGAAAGAGAACCTTTCTCCCTCTGTTATTCTTCTTCCAGCTAAGATATCTCCTATTCTAAGTTTATATGCAACGCTTCTTTTGAATTTTTCTTGTTCTGACATTTTCTAAAACTTTTATACTTTCTGTACATAACCTCTTCTAGGCTTAAAAATCTCTCCGTGTGCATTTAATTTATCTATAGCTTCTTCGATTTCTTCTTTTTTTAATCTTCCTTCTAATTCATTTTCAATTTCTTCAACAGGAATCATTTTTCCAATTTTACTTTCTAATTCAATTATAGTTTCTCTTACTGTTAATATTTTGTTCCTTTGAGATGAAGAGAAAGTTCCTGATATTCTATCAATATCAAAGGTTTTTGATTCATAATCATAACCTACTTGCATTAAATAATATTTCATTATATCTATTGCTCTTCTAGCATCTTCTACTGTTACTTTTTCACTTAGTCTTAATTTTGCAGAAGCTTCTGACATTCTTATCAATGCTTGTAATTGTCTTGCTGAAATTGGAATAGGTCGCATCGCACTTTCAGAGGTTACAGGACGATTTCTTAATTCAACATAAAATTTTTTTATTTCTGTTCCTGCTTCTTCACTTAAAACAGGTTTTATCTTTTGTTTAGCATATGCTACATACTTTCTAAAAAGATCTCTTGAAATTAACATATCCTCCCCCTGTTTTTTATGTTCTGATAAAACATGAATAGCAATAAGTTCATCTTTTTTTCTATCAGGAATATCTCTTAATGTAAAAATTATATCAAATCTATTTATTAAAGTTGGAGGCATATCAATTTGTTGTGCTATTGATTGATATGGATCAAATCTTCCGAATTTAGGATTTGCTGCTGCTAATACACTGGTTTCTGAACGAAGAGTGGCTTGAACATTTGCTTTCGAAACTGTAATAGTCTGTTGTTCCATTGCTTCGTGCATAGAACTTCTATCATTGGGATCCATTTTTTCTAATTCATCTACACAAACTAATCCCTTATTTGCTAAAACCATGGCTCCTGCTTCTAAAGACCATCCTCTTAAATATTCATCTCTTACTACTGAAGCAGTTAATCCTGCACCAGATGCACTTTTTCCTACTACATATCTTCCTTTTGGTGAAATACCTGCCATAAATCCTAAAGTGTGACTCTTAGCTACTCCAGGATCTCCTATTAATAAAATATGAATGTCTCCTCTGTTCTTTGAACCATCCTTGTTAATTTTTTTAACTCCTCCAAACAATTGTAAAATTAATGATTTTTTTATTTCATCATATCCCCAAATGCTTGGAGTTATACTTTGAGATAACTTATCAAATATACTGGGATCCTCAGATAGTTCAAGAATCTGCTTCTCATCCTCTTCTCCTATATCTAATTCCTCAAAGGTCTCTTCTAAGGGTATGAGATTGTTTGCTTCCATAGCTAATTGAAATCTTGTAGATAATCCTCCTGAACTTAAAGGAACTGGAACCTCTTTTAAAACTCCAATGACTTTAATTCTACTTCCTGGAGTGGTCTTCTCCTCCATTCTTGGTTCTACTAAATCTTCTTTTATAAAAATATCTAATCTTTTTGGTTGTTCTCCTCCTGATAGAGATTCTGTAGGTTCTTCTATTACTAATCTTTGAGTATCAACCATCTCTTTACTTATTAGTCTAAATCCTCCTTTTCTTCCACAAGAGCATCTAGTTGGTTCTCTAAATTTCTTTTCAACTTGAAGAACTGAGATTATTGTTCCACAACTTGGACATTCAAATTTAGCATTGACCACTTGAGGTCTTACATCTGAAGCTTGCCTTATTATTCCTTCTAAAGCAATCATTTCATTTAAATGTCTAGAACGAATATCTCTTATTTTTATTTCTTGACTTTTTGGAATATTAAATAATCTAATTCTTACATTTTTTAATAAGCCTAATTCTTCAATTGCTAATTCTACGATTCCTAAAGTCTCTTCTGGATTTGAAAGAATTTCTTCTGATAATTTGCTTGAGAATTCTGTAAGTTTCATAAAATCTAAGAAAACAACACTATTTCCTTTTCTTATAGAATCTCCTAAATCTTTTTTGTAAAAATCAAAGAAATTTTTAGCTTCAATCATCAATCCGTCTTTTTTTGACCTTTCATTTTCCACCATAAAAAATTAAACAAGTATGAGTTTTTATAGATTTATGTAAAACACTAAATGAGTCTTTTAAAAATGAGATTATTTTTAAGAAGTAAAATTTGTTTTTCTTTTCCCAATTAAAAATAAGATGAAACTAATTAGAAACAATCCTAAAATCACCATTCCATTAAGCATTAAGACAATAGCAAGTCCAATAGGATCCATTCTTCCTCCTTTTAAAAGTCCAATTGAAATAGCTATTAAAAAATATACAATTATGGGAATATTGATAATATTTATCCAGGAGCTTATTTTTATTATTTTCCCTTCTTCTTTTTCTGATTTATAGAATTTAATTGCTATTCTTAAGTACCAAATTGCGATGATTGTTAATATAAGAAAAATTAATTCAAATGCAGTCCATTGGCTAATTCCCAATATTGTTACAATAGAGAAGGATACAGATAGTGATGATATTGATTAATTGTAAGTTTTTCATTTCTTATATCCTTTTAGTACAGCTTTCACATTCTTTAATAATTGTTTCATACTATACTCTAATTGATCTCTATTCTTTGTTCCCGTGCATACTAATTTTCCATTGCTAAAGAGTAAAAATGTAGCATTTGGTTCTGCTAATTTATAAACTAAACCAGGAAATTGTTCTGGTTCATATTCTGTATTAATCATCTCTAAAGCAAGAAAATTTAGATTAAGTTTTAAATCAATTGTTCCAGAAGCTACAATATTCTGAACTGTTATTTTTGGATTAATAGTTATATTAACATTTATCTTCCTTAATTGTTTTATCACAGACTGAATAGCTTTTTTTACTTGAGCTACTGATTTTGTTCCTGTACATACTAAATTTCCAGAAGAAAAAACAAGAACAGCTGATTTTGGCTCTTTTATTCTCAAGACTAGTCCAGGAAAAGTATCAGGATTATATTCTGTATTGGGTTGAGTTCTTGCTAATTTTGTTAAAGGAATAGGTTTTTCTAAAGAAGTTGTGGCTACAATATTTTGAATTTTATAATTACTTTTTTTTGAATCTGTCTTTGTCATTTAGATTTTAAGAAATTTTTATTTATAAAGGCTTCGACGGAATTATTTTCTAAACCTTTTATCAATATAATCAACTAATTCACTTCCTTTTATTTGAATGCTAGAGGGACCTGTTCTTATGTAAAACTCTTCTTCATCTTTTGTAGGTTTTAAAAAAACTGGCCTATCACTTTTTTTACATTCAATTCTTAAAATAGTTTTCTTTTCTAAAGATATCAAATCAAAATTTATTAGATGTAAATATCTTTTTCCTATCTTTTCTTTTATTATATTTGTTAGATGCAGACTTAATTTATCATTGTTATCAAATCTATCTTTTTCAGTTCCAATAATTTCTCCATTATTTGAAACTCCTATAAACAAGATACCTCCTTTAGAATTTAAAAACGCATCTATTGTTTTTAGTGAGGCATATTCTATTTTTCGATCTATTTCTTGAGTATAAAGATTTACTCTTAAAGTGGATTTAAACTCTACATTTTCATTTTCTCCTTTTTTGATAATATTTTTTATATCAGAATAATCTTTTTCTGAGAATAATTTAGGATTTATCTTTGCAAATCTTCTTATGACTTTATTCAGTAATCCTTTTTTTTCTTTTAAATAAATATAACCAAATATAGAGGATATTAATGCTCCAAATATTACATAAACCATATTTTTCATAGAATGATGATAAATTCCCACAGTAATTTCTTGCATTAATATTATTTTTAGAAGATACTTCAAAAACTCAAGTCCAAATCCAAATGTAACTGCAAAATTAAATGAGAAAAAGATTATTAAAAAATAATTTTTCTTTATTTGTCCACTTGAATATAAAATTAGCAATATCATAAATCCAATTAAACTTATTGATATTCCGAAAAAAATGGATATTATAGTTCCTCTTATACTTCCTATAAAAAAAGTAGAAATAGCAAAAAAGAATAAAATCCACTCAAATTCTACAGGAATATTTACTTCATATCTTCTTTTTATAATCTGAGGAAGAAATAGTAGTATAAGAAGAAAAATACTGGCTGACATCATATGCCACAGTTCTAAATAAATAGCGTTGAATATTGAGATAATTAAAATAAACTTTATTGCAAATAGCATATGCTCACGAATCCAGAAAAATTTCTTTAAATTCATAATTTATAAAAGTATTTAATGTTTATAGAATTTTTGAAAGATATTTTATAAATTAACCATATCTCCAATTTCTCTTTTGATTAGAGAAATCTTTCTCGATTTCTTTTATATCTGCAATTTCTAAAAGAGGTTTATCTGGGCGTATAGAAGTGATTCTTGGAAATCTAAGAGCCCATTTTGAATTATAATTAGGAGAATGTTGAATTTCTTGATAAGTCACAGCTACGATTATCTTGGGTTTAATCTCTATTTTATTTCCTTTTTCTTTTATTATCAATGGCTTAATTTTTTCTGTTAGTTCTTCAAAAGACAATCCTTGTTCTCTTTTTTCTTTTATACCTGTTCCTACTTTTCCAACTTCTAATAATTCTCCTTTTTTTTCTCCTCTACAAGACAATATAAAACTTGAGAACCATCCTTTTCTTTTTCCTTTTCCATATTCTGCACCTGTTATGACTAAATCCAAATCTCTTCCTTCTGGTTTCATTTTTAACATATGTCCAACTCTGCTTCCAGGATTATATTCTGACTTAAGATTTTTCATCATGACTCCCTCTTGATTATCTCTCAATGCTTTCTTGTAGAATTCTTTTGCTTTTTTTTCATCACTTGTTATAATCTGTCTTGCAGAGATTATCTTGTAAGGAAAATTCTTTACAATCTTCTTTATCAACTTAGTTCTTTTTTCAAATGGTTCATCAAGAAGAGATTTTTCATTATAATAGAGAATATCAAAAACATTTACTTCTACAGGAAGTTCCTTTTGGATTCTTTCTATGTTATACTTCCTTCTTATTCTCTGACTTATATACTGAAAAGGTTTGTACTCTTTTGTTTTTTTATCATATCCTACAGTTTCCGAATCCAGAATGAAAGATTTTCCTTTTACATATTTCTTAATATATTCTACAACCTCTGGAAATTGTTTAGTTACATTCTCCAGTCTTCGAGTAAATAGAATTATTTCTTTTCCTTTTTTATGTATTAATAGTCTGAATCCATCATATTTATACTCTATAGCACAAGGTTTTCCTAATGCCTTAAATCCTTCTTCGATAGTTGAAATTTTCTGAGCGAGCATAACTTTTATTGGTTTTCCTACTTGCATTAAAATTTTTTCTAGTTCTTTTAATTTTTTATTTTTTATTCTCTTAAAGACTTCAGCTAAATCATTTGAATTGTTAATTGCTTTCTGAATCTTTTTTGAAGCTTCTGATTGTTTATCTGAGAAGAATGCTTTGGCCATAGCTTCTCTTATTGTACTTTCTTGAACACCTATTCTTAAATCTCCTATCAAAGTTCTTATTAAATACTTAGCTTCCAGAGGTGAAGCGGAAGTTAAAAGTTCAGATATTAATGAAATCTTTTTATTTATAGTTCCTTTTCCTTCTAATTCTGGAAGTTTTCTTAAATTGTCTAGAACCTTTTTTGTTTCTAAAACTGAAGTTTTTAATGTTGATTGACTTTTTTTTCTTGTTGATTCCTCTGAGACTTCTCCTAGGTCTCCTAAAACTTTCCATTCTAAGATTATTTTATTCTCATTATTTCCAGTTGCTTTCGCTATTGCTTTTATTGTTAATTGATTAGAAATACCAATTCTTCTTTCATCATATTCAGGATAGATTCTTCCTAATAAAAGATAAAGAACTTCTTTATCTTCTTCTTTTACTTCTTTTAAAAATTTAGAAAGTATCTCTATCTTTTCAAGTCTTTTTGTAGTAGAAGATAATTTTTCATAAATTTGTGCGAGTTTTAAATAATTCATGTTTACCTCAGAGAATATTAATAAAAGATTATTTTTAAGGATGTTGTTTTAAGTAAATATTCTAAATTAAACTTTTAAAGATTTAGTGGAGTTATTTATTTCTTATTTATTCAGTTAATTCTTCTACTTCTTTTTTTCCTTTTTCCAATTCTTCAATCTGTTCTTTATCTTTTTCAAGTAATAAACTCTGAAATTCTCCTACATGTGTTTTCTCTTCCTTTGCTATGTCTAATAAAATATCTTTAATTTTTTTGTCTTTAGCTTTTGCTGAAAGTTGTTCATAAAGATTAATAGCATCAAGCTCTGCAATTAAACCCAATCTTAAAATCTCTCTGTCTATATACTCTTCTTCAATTTTATCTAAATCAATTGGCTCTTTTGATAACATATTTATTAATATAACAATGAGTTTAAATTATTTACCCTTTCTTCCTCCAGCTCTTACAGAAGGACGTGATCTGTTTGTAGGTGATTTATTTCTTAATCCTCTTGATTTCTTTCCAGCACTGGTGAGTCCTCTTAAAGCTCTTTTTGAATTAGATTTCCTTGTAATCCAATTTATTTTTTTATCATTTTTTATCTCAGATTCATTTGGATTAACACAAATTACTTCATAAAAACAGTTTACCCCATCTTTTCCTATAAGATAGGAATTTAAAACAATTAACTCTGGATATTTTCTCTCAACTCTCTGTTCTGCAATCCATCTATAAGACATCTTCAAATTTTTTCTAATATGTAACCTTTTACTTCTTCTTCCTTTATTAGGACGTGGACGCTTGTGTCCTCCTCTTTTTAATCTAATTCTAAAAATTACAAATCCTTTTTTGTCTTTATATCCTAAAGCTCTTGCTCTATCAATTCTTAAAGGTTTTTCTACCTCTGTAAAGACTTGAGATTTTCTCCATTCAATCATTCTTTCTCTAAGAATCTTCTTGTCAGGTTTTTTCCATGCTTTACTAATATAATGATAAAGTCCTTTTGTCATGGATTATGAAGAAAAATTTTATTTAAAAAGGTTGAGGTTCATTAACAAAATTTATAAATATTCTAATTTGTGTTTAATAATAAGTCTTTTTCGTGTAACTATCGATTGCGAGCCTGTAGCTCAGTCTGGTTAGAGCACTACTCTGATAAGGTAGGGGTCCTCGGTTCAAATCCGAGCAGGCTCATTTTAGAATATAAAAAATTATAGATATCTTCTTTTTACTTATCTTCTAATTCAAGAATAAGTTTTCCTTTTTCTAAATTATAATCTTTTATGGGCATATTAATTGGTATCAATTTAAAATATGCTTTATCTTTTGAAACAGCTTTTATTTCGATGCTATTTTCAAGTTTGTTTATTGAAATATCTTTTACTGAATTAACTCCTGGAATTTTTATTTCGTAGATTAAGCCATCAGAAAGTCTTCTTATATTAGTAGAAGGTTCTTCTCTAGGAAGTTTTGAGAAATTTTTTAAATCTTTTCTAAGGAAATCAGAATTTTTATCTTTTTTTCTTATTTCTTCTTTTTTCTTATTCTCTGGAGAATTATCTATTGAGTTAAATTTAATTCCATTAGGTTGATTACTTGAAGTGGATATGCTTATGCTTATTCCTCCTCTTCTAGGACTCATTTTTCTTTCTTCTCCCATTTCTTTGTCTAATTGTCTAAATTGTTTATCGATATTTTTCATTAGTCCATTTATTAACATATTAAATCCTCTTGGAAGTTTTAATTCATTTATTGAGTCAAAAGAATCATTTCTTCCTAACATTCCCCAGTCTTTTTCTTCTGTTAATCTATTTCCACAGTAAGGACAGAAATCATATTCTCTACTAACTTTTTCTCCACATTTTTTGCATACTCTTTTCTTGAACATATTTTAAAAAGATAGAGAATCTTTAAATATCTTAGGGTTATCTTTTATAAGATATATATTTACAAAATATGCGCCAGCCGGGATTTGAACCCGGGTCACAAGATTGGGAATCTTGTATACTGCCACTATACTACTAGCGCTTTAAATTTTTATATGAAAATTAATTGATAAATTTTTATATAATCCAATTATAATTTTTTAATAATTTTTATTAAAAATGAAATATTCTAAGAATCAGTTTTTTGAATAAGAAAGTCTTTTATATTCTTATTGCTGGTTTATTCTATGGTTAAAAAATTTTATGTTACTACAGCAATAGATTATGTTAATTCAGAGCCCCATATAGGACATGCATATCAAAAGATTATAGCTGATGTTTTAGCAAGATGGTATAAACAAAGAGGATTTGATGTTTTTTTTCTTACAGGAACTGATGAGCATGGACAAAAAATTGCGGGAAATGCTAAAAAAGAGGGAAAAACTCCAAAAGAATTTGTTGATAAAATAGCTCCAAAGTTTGAGAGTGCATGGAAATCTCTTAATATTGATTTTGATAAATTTGTAAGAACTACAGATGAAGAACATAAGAAAAAAGTTGAGAAATTTCTTAAACTAATGAATAAAAAAGGAGATATATACAAAGGAGAATATTCTGGTTTATATTGTGAGGGATGTGAAGCTTATGTTACTGAAAAAGATTTAGTTAATGGAAGATGTCCTTTTCATCCTAATAGAGATATTCAGAAGATAAAAGAAGAAGCTTATTTTTTTAGACTTAGTAGATACTCTAAGAATTTACTGGATTTGTATGAAAAAAATAAAGATTATATTCTTCCTAGATTTAGAAGACAAGAAATAATAAATAGAGTTAAAGAAGGATTAAAAGATTTAAATATAACAAGAACAAAAGATAAACTTGAGTGGGGTATTCCTTTTCCTTTGGATAATAATTATGTAATATATGTTTGGTATGAAGCTCTGCTTAATTATATAACTGCAATAGGTTTTCCTGAAGGTAAAAATTATAAAAAATTTTGGCCAGCAGATATTCAACTTTTAGGAATTGATAATGGATGGTTTCATTGTGTTATATGGCCTGCAATGTTGATGTCTGTAGGAATAGAAATTCCTAAGACTATTTTAATAAACGGATTTTTATCTTTTAATGGAAATAAAATTTCTAAATCTTTAGGAAATGTAATTTCTCCTAAAGTTTTAATTGAGAAATATGGAGTAGATTCAATTAGATATTTTCTCTGTAGACACTTTGTTTTTGGAAAAGATGGAAATTTCTCTGAAAAATCTTTAATTGAAAGACATAATAGTGAATTAGCAGATAAACTTGGAAATTTAGTAAGTAGAGTTGCAGGATTAATTGAGAGAGATGGAATTGAGAAAACTGAAAATAAGTTAATAAAAAAATTAAATATTAAGAAAATAGAAAAACTTTTTGAGAATTATGAATTTGATAAAGTTTTAAATGAAATTTTTTCTTTTATTGATAAATGTAATAATTATGTACAAAGAAATGAGTTATGGAGAAATAAAAATAAAAAAGCTCTTTATGAATTAAAGGAGAGTATTTTGAAAATATCTGAATTGCTTTATTCATTTATTCCTGAAAGTTCTGAGAAGATAAGAAAACAATTTTCAGCCAAAAATATTAAAAAGGGTGAAATTTTATTTAATAAGATAAAATGACAGAAGGAATAATCTCTTTTTCTGACTGGAGTAAGATAGATTTGAGAGTTGGAAAAATTGTAAATATAGAAGATATTGAAGGAGCTGATAAGCTTTATAAATTAGAAGTGGATGTTGGTCCTGAAATTGGTAAAAGGATAATATGTGCTGGTCTAAAACCTTACTTTTCTGAGAAAAATCTGATTAATAAACAGATTATTATTTTTATAAATCTAGAGCCAAGAAAGATGAAAGGAGTTGAAAGTCAAGGAATGCTTCTGGCTGCTGTAAATAGTGATGAAAGTGAGATTAAGTTGATACAACCTGAAGGAGAAATTGAGATTGGAAGCAGAATTAGATAATTTCTAAAACTTTAATATTATTTTTCCCAACCAAAAGCTCTAGAAATTCTCTCAAAAATATTTTCTCTGTCTTTCTTTGAGTCGTATTCTGAACCAATTATTCTAGAAGCTATTTCTTTGTAAGCACGTGCTGCTTTGCTTTTTGGAAAAACATTTACAACAGCATCTTTTTTGTTTAAAGCTTTTTGAATATGGATATCTTCAGGTATCATTCCCAAGATGGGAATTTCTAACATGTCTTTTACAATATCTGAGTGCATTTCTATTTTATTTTTTCTAACTCTTGTTACTATTACTCCTAAAACAGGTTTCTTTTTCTGTTCAGCTATCTTTATAGTTTTTAATGCATCTGTAATAGCAGGAATCTCTGGATTTGTCACAATTATTATTTCATCTGCAGCATCTATTACTGATAAAGCCTCATAACCAAGTCCTGCTGCACTGTCTATAATAACATAATCAGAAACTCTTTCAAAATCTTTTTTTAAATCTTTAATTCTTTCTGAATTTGCTTTCTTTAATTCTTTTATTGATAAAGAAGCAGGAATGATCTTCATTCCTGAAATATGTTCATAAACAGATTCAAAAACATCTGATTCTCCTGATAAAACAGAATTTAGATTTACAGGAACTTCTGGAGAGTTTAAGTGTAATCCTATATTAGGAGTTGTTAAGTTTCCATCAATAATCAAAACTTCTTCATCAAATTTATTTATAGCAGCACCTAAGTTTATCGCGGTTGTAGTTTTTCCTACACCTCCTTTTCCAGAGGTTATAACAATTACTTTTGACATTTTATTTATTTTGGAAATTTTTTCCTTAAGATAAAAGAAATTGCTTAGTTTTACTTATAAATTTTTCTAATTCTTCAGCATAAACTTTTAAGTTATCTAAATTAATATTTATCTCTTCTCCTTTATAAAACACTCTTAATGTAACATTTTTTCTAAATTCTCCTATTCTTTCTTTTCTTAAATCTCTGATTTTCCTAAACATCTCATATATTTCAATAACTTCTAAAAACTCTTTATCTTTCTTGAAAATTTTATTTATTTGTTCTATCTTTCCAATAGGGCTAGATGCTATTTCAGAAATCTTCTTTTTATTTTTAACATGTTTTAGTATTTCCTCAATACTTGTTTCAATCATATTGCTCCATCTTACAAGTAGATTAACTATTACATCACATGTTTTTGTATATTTCAAACTAACATAAAGCAGATGGTCTGCACTAATCTTTTCTTGAATGATTTTTTCCATTTTTAGAAGTAACCTATATTAATCTAAAGGGGTTTTTATATTTATCTGAGATTTTTCTCAATATTTTTTTTAGTTTTATTTAATATCTTTTTTCCTAAATTTAAAAATTGCTTGACTCCCTCTAGATTAATTTGATAAGTTCTTAGATTATCTGAAATAATTATTAATTTATTATCCTTCATAAACTCAAGAGGACTCTGAACATGCATTTCAACAATTTCAAATAAATTTGTTATTAATTTTAATTCTTGCTTGTTTATCTCATATCTTACTGCGCATTTATCTACAAAAGTTTTTATGTTTCTTTTTGATTCTTTATAAATTTTTATTCTTCTGTAAAAATATTCTTGTTGAAGAATTATATTTATGCATATTCTAACTACTTCTTTTATTTCTATTATTGCATTTAAAAGAAGTCTTTTATCTTGTACTAAAGGAAAACTAACATAAAGCAAGTGATCAATCTTCTTTATTCTTTCTTCAGCTTCTTTTAGATTTTTTAGAAGTCTTTCCATAAAAAATAAAAGAATTCAAACTAAATATTGTTTTTGGTGATGAAATATATCTTTAATATTCTTAACTTAATTCTAAAATAGCTTCTGCTAAATCTTCAGTTTTTTCTAAAGTTTCTCTTGCTTTTTCTTTAGAACAATTTGTTTTTTCTACAATTTTATTAATATCTTCCTCAGAAATTTCTGTTTTTCCAGATTCTTCAGTAATATTACCAGTAATCTGGAAACTATCTTGGCCTTGCATATTTATTTTTATTACAGAAGGATTCTCAATAATTATTCTTGAATTGTCTCTTTTTTCAATTGTAACTCTATAGGAATCTATCTCCTCTTGTGAGATTCCCATCTGCTTCATGACCTGCTGCATCTTTTTTGGATTTAATCCACCTAATCCTGAGAACATCTTCTTAAAAATTATATAAGTTATTTATAGTTTTCTATTGAAATTACCGCTCGTTCATGCTCGCAGATTAATAAAAAATATTCAAAGACTTTGTAAAAAATCCTTCTCAAGCTTTTTGTTATTATAAAATAAATCCTCAAGCTTTTTTAATCCTCTGTTATGCATATCAAAAGCTTGTTTTTGCCAATTTTCTAATCTTTGTTTTGAATAACTTCTAAAAGGTTCATTTAAATGTGCAAAAGGGTTAGAACTTCCAAAAGAATATCCTTCTTTGTCTTCAAGCCAAAAATTCCAATAAGGGCTTTCAGGTAAAAACCAAACGGTTTTTAGGGATAATCTCTTTTGTTCATTTCCTTCAAAGTCAATTATAGGCTCTGAAAATTCGAGATAAGATATGTATGCTCTAATATTCCATTCTTTAGAAAAGAACTCAGAATACCGAACATCATTAAAATCTTTTCTTTTTTTAATAGTAATTATTTTAGAATTTTCTATTGGAGAATATAATTCTTTAAATGCATCTAATTCAGCTTCCATAACTTAATTAAAATTTAATTAATTTAAATAAATTTATATTTTAAGATATACACTTAGATGAAAATCACATCCAAATCTCTAAAAATACTCTAAAAGCAATTATTAGTATAACAAATAAAATTATATGAGTTGGTTTTAAATTTATCTTGCTAGTATACTCTTCACTATATCTCATAAGCCCACCAAATCCTGCAGGCATATGTACTTGATTATCTGCCATT
>CAYTGG010000002.1:0-51059 GCA_964437455.1 Candidatus Woesearchaeota archaeon
ATTTTAGAAAGAACTAAAGAAATTGGAATAATGAAAGCAATTGGTGCAAGAAATTCTGATATTTTAAAGATATTTCTAATTGAATCTGGTTTATTAGGACTAGTGGGAGGAATTATAGGAGTTATCTTAGGATATGGAGCAAGTAAATTAATAGAATTTATTATAGTTACTCAATTTAATACAAATCTCCTCTCAGTATCTGCATCTCTACCTTTAATTTTAGGATGTTTGATATTCAGTTTTTTAGTAGGAATCTTATCTGGAATTTTTCCTGCATTTAATTCAAGTAAAATAAATGTAGTAGATGCCCTACGTTATGAATAAATAATAAGAAAAAGTTTATAAATTAAATTCTTCTTTAGATTAATTCTAAATTAAAAGAGGAATTAAAATGAAAAGGTGTATTTATTGTGGAGCAGAGATTTCAGATGATAGTATTGTAGATTTTTGTGAAAGATGTGGAATTGGTGTTTTTGGAAAAAAGATGTTTGATGCTATAATCCAGAATATGGAAGAGGCAAAATTAAGAGGAGATATAAAATAATCAAAAAAGAATAATTTTTTAAATAAACTATTTGTGGCTTATTTATGGAAAAAAAGCCTATTAGAAATAAAGGGAAATTACAATTAAGTAGATACTTTCAAAAATTTGAAAATGGGAATTTTGTTGCAATTGTGAAGGAAATTTCATTACAACCAAGATTTCCTAAAAGATTACAGGGTCAAGTAGGAATAATTGAGGGAAAAAAGGGCAAAGCATATATTGTGAAAATTAAAAATAAAAGATTTCTGATAGAGCCAATACATTTAAAAAAAATAAAGAGTTTCTGAAATAAACAAAGATGATAAAAAATAATAAACCAATTAGTATGATTGAATCTACAGAATATTTAGCTAAAGCTGAAGGAGTTGAGATAGATGAATTAAAGAGTTTTATTAAAAAGTTCTCAGGATTAAATCTAAAAAAAGCTAAAGAATTAAGAAAAAAACTCAAAGAAATAGATTCAATAAAGATAAAAGAAGAACATATTGCAAAAATAATTGATTTAGTACCTGAAGATGAAGAAGATTTAAATAAAATTTTTGTTGATATAAGTTTAGATGAGGATGAAACAAAAGAAATACTTAAAAAAATTAAAGAACTCAAATAAAGAAGAAAATGGAGAAAGAAGAATATGCTTTAATATTAGAATATTTGCCAAATGGATATCCTTTAGAAAAGAGGATGATTCCTTTAGCTCAAGCTGTAGGAGAAAAGAGTTTAATTTTATTAGAATTGGTTCCTCGTAGAGGAATAAATCTAGAAATTGGAGAGAGAGTTTATATTGGAGAAGGAAAAAGAGAAAAAATTTATTATATTCTTGGAAGATTATCTAAAGAAAAACTTACAGAATCAGCAAAAGATCAATTACAAGAATTTATAAAGAGAATAGTAAAAGAAAGAGAAGAAGAATTTGTAGAATTTTTTAATAATTCAACAGCTATAAATAAAAGAATTCATCAAATTGAGTTAATTCCTGGATTTGGAAAAAGACATATGAAAGAAATTTTAAATAAGAGAGAAGAAGAGAATTTTAAAAATTTTCAAGATATGAAAGATAGAATACAAAATCTTCCAGATCCTGTAAAAGCAATTGAAAAAAGAATTTTTCAGGAATTAACTTCTATTGAAAGATACAATTTATTTGTTCGTTAAAATGGAAAATCCAAAACAAGTTATTTCACAAGTAAAAGAAGAAAGATTAATTAGAATTCTATCAAAAGATATTCCTGGAAATATGAGTGTTTATGCTGGATTGATTAGAATAAATGGAATTTCATGGAGTGTTTCTAATGCTATTTGTAAAATTTTAGGTATAGATAAAAGAAGAAAAATAGATTCATTAAGTATAGAAGAAATAAAGAAAATTACAGATTTGGCTAAGAAAGAGGGACTTCCTTCTTATTTAAATAATAGAAGGAAAGATTTTGAAACAGGAGAAGATAAACATCTTATAGGAAGTGATTTAGAATTACAAAAAGATTTTGATATTAAAAGATTAAAGAAAATTAAGAGTTATAGGGGATTTAGGCATATGTCTAATTTACCAGTTAGAGGACAGAGAACAAGAGGTCATTTTAGGTCTAATAGAAGAAAGGGAGCTGGAATTAAAAGAAAAAATAAAAAATGAAAAGAAAACATAAAGCATATTCTAAACCAAGGAGGCCTTTTGATAAAGAAAGAATAGAAAAAGAAAGAGAATTAAAAAAAGAATTTGGATTAAAAAATAAAAAGGAAATTTGGAGAGCTGAATCAAAGATAAAATCAATAAGAGAAAAGGCTAAAAAATTAATTTCCTCTTCTCCTCAAGAACAGAAAGTTTTATTTGAAAGATTAAAAAAAATTGGATTTAATGTAAACTCTTTAGGAGATATTTTGTCTTTAGAAGTTGAAGATTATTTGAGAAGAAGACTTCAGACTATTATTCTAAAAAAGAAATTAACGACTACTCCAAAAAGTGCAAGACAATTGATAGTTCATAAAAAGATCCTAGTTAATGGAAGAATAATAGATAGTCCATCTTATATTGTTCCAATAGAATTAGAAGATAAAATTGAAATAAAAAACAAAAAAGAAGTAAAGAAGGAGGATAAAAAATGAGTGAAAAAGAAAAAAATATTGAAGCTGTTGTGAACATTTATACTTCTTTTAATAATACTATTGCTCATGTAACAGATATGTCTGGAAGAACAATCTCTAAGATAAGTGGAGGAAGAGTTACCAAACACGATAGACTTAAAGCAAATCCTACTATTGCTATGTTTATTGCAAAAAGAATTAGTGAAGAAATAAAAGATTTAGGAATTAAATCTTTATTTATAAGAATCCGTGCAAAAACTAGAAATCCTGCTCCTGGTCCAGGAGTTCATGCGATAGTGAAAAGTTTATCGAGAGAAGGATTCAAAATATTAAATATTTTAGAAACAACTAGAATTCCTCGTGGAGGTCCAAAGAAGAAAGGTGGAAGAAGAGGAAGACGTCCATAAGGTCTTAAGATTATTTTTTAAGATTAAAAATTAAATAAATAAGTTTAAAAAACAAAAAAATTAAAGATTAAAATGGAACTAAAGGAAAAGAAAGATAATTCAATAAAATTCAAATTAGAAATAGAAGATAGTTTAATTAATGCTATAAGAAGATATGTTAATTTAATTCCTGTTGTTGCTATTGAAGAAGTTGAAATATTTAGAAATGATTCTCCTTTATATGACGAAACTGTTGCCCATAGATTAGGATTGATTCCTATAAAAAATATTAAAATAGATGAAAAGAATCCTCCTCAATTAAAATTAAACAAGAAAAAAGAAGGTTTTGTTTATTCTGGAGAATTAAATGGAAATGCTGAGGTGGTCTTTGGTAAAATGCCAATCACGTTTTTAAAAAAAGATGAAGAAATAAAACTTACTGCCACAATAGGTATAGGAAAAGGAAGCGATCATTCAAAATTTTCTCCTGGATTAATATTTTATAGAAATGTTTATGATATTAAAATTGATAAGGATTGTCCAATAGAGATTAGTAATGTTTGTCCAAAAGGAGTTCTAAAATTAAAAGATAGAAAAGTAATTGTAGAAGATAAAGAAAAATGTGATGGATGTGAACTTTGCCTAGAGGAAAGTAAGAAATTAGGAAAAGATTCTATAAAAATTAGTCCCACTAATGAATTAATTGTTACTGTAGAATCTTTTGGACAAATGGAAGCTAAAGAGATATTTAAAAGAGCAATAGAAGAACTGAAAAAAGATTTAAAAGAAGTATCAAAAAAGATTTAATAATTCTAAAGTTTTTTATAGATTGAATAATGAATAAATTTATTGGGTGGAGTTGCCGGAGCGGTCAAACGGGACAGCCTCAAGAGCTGTTGGCTTAGTGCCTACACAGGTTCGAATCCTGTACTCCACATAAAAACTTTATTTTTATAGAAAAAAGTACTAAAAATTTTTTATTTCAAATATCATTAAATCACATAAAATTTAAATAGTCTTATTTTTTCAAAATCTTACCTGCGAGTTAACGCTATAGTGGGAAGTTAATACTTCTTACTAAATTTAAAATGACTAAATCACAAAATAAAATAAAAAAACAAAGAAATAAGAAAACTAATCCAGAGTTAGTTGAAACCATTAATATTGCAAGAAAAAACAAAAATTGGATTAAGATTGCAGAAATTTTATCAAGTTCAAGGAGGAATAGAAAAGACATTAATTTAGATGACATAAACAAAAAAACAAAAGAAGGAGATAGAGTTTTAGTTATTGGTAAAGTTCTTTCTCAAGGAGAATTAGATAAAAAAATAAAAATAGTTGCTTTGAGTTATTCTAAAAAGGCAAATGAAAAATTATTAAAATCTAAATGTGAGGTAGTAAAGATTTTAGAAGAAATTAAAAGAAATCCTGAAGCAAAAGGATTGGAAATTTTAGAATGAAAATAATTGATGGAAAAGGAGCAGTTTTAGGAAGATTAGCTAGTTATTCAGCTAAACAAGCACTTAAAGGTGAAGAGATTGTTATTTTGAATTGTGATAAGATCATAATAAGCGGAAATAAAAGAGATATCAAAGAAGATTTCAAAGAAAAAAGAAGAAAAGGAGGAAGTAGTCAGAAAGGACCTAAATATTCAATATTAAATGAAAAAATTGTCAAAAGATGTATAAGAGGTATGTTACCTAATTTTAGAGAGGGAAGAGGAAGAGTAGCTTATAAAAAGATTAAATGTTATACTAATGTTCCTAAACAATTTGAGAATTTAGATAAAATAAAAATTAAAAAAGAAGTAAATAAATTTATTGAGATAAAAGAATTAAAATGAATAATAAGGTAATTTCTGGAAAAAGAAAAACATCAACAGCAAGAGCTATTATTACAGAAGGAATTGGAAGAATAAGAATAAACAATAGAGATTATCTTAATTTAGAAAAGTTTGATGTTTTAAAGATTGAAGAACCTTTAAGAATTGCAAAAGAAATTCTAGGAAAAAATAATTTTAATGTAGATATATCTGTAAAAGGTGGTGGAGGAAAAAGCCAGATTGATGCTGCTAGAGTCGCTTTAGCAAAAGCAATTGTAGAATTTACTAAATCTAAGAAATTAAGTGAAGCTTTTCTAAATTATGATAGAAATTTATTAGTTGCTGATGTAAGAAGAAAAGAAGCATGTAAACCCGGAGATTCGAAAGCAAGAAAGAAAAGACAAACTTCCTATAGATAATTTCTTAAGTTAATAATTTCTTTTACTTCTTTTTGAATGATAGTATTTAGAGAGATATTTTGCTCTAGCATGCTCTGATTCTCTTATTTTATCATCAAGTGCTAAGTTTCCTGTATGTATATGAATACTATAAGGTTGAGGGTACTTTAATTTTGAATAAAAATCCTCTCTTTCTCTCATTAATTAAAATTAAAAGATGTTTTAAAAATATTTTTATTCTTGAGGATATATTTAAATCTTTTTTATAGTAAAAAATTATTTTATTCCTAATTTTTCTAATTTATCCTGAACATGATTAAAAAGAGTTGATGAAATTAAAGGTTGATGGCTTCCTTGATGTATTTTTCCATCAAATTTAGTTTTTCCTAAATAAGTCTGATTTTTAAGAATTTTTTTTAATCCATTAATAGAAAAATGATACTTTTTTGCTAATTGAGTAAGACTAATGTCTTGATTAAGGAAATCTTGAAAAATTTCCTGGATAATATAAGAATCTTCTTTAGGAATAAGTTTCTTATTTTCTATCTTATAACCAGAAGGTGCTCTAGTTACAATATTTCCATCTCGAGCTTTTTTATCCATTCCTTTTTTTGATCTTTTTGAAATTGATTTATTAGATTTTCTAAAAGTATCTAAAATTGTTCCATCTATTTTTTCTTCTAAAAAAATTTTAAATTCCTCTTCATTATCAGGCGCAAAATAGTGACAGATAGAGCAGAGAGTTATTAAATTATCTATGGAATCCTCACCTCCATTAACCCTCATATTTATGTGGTGAACTTCTAATTCTTCTGAATTTCCTAAATAACCACACTTTTGACAACGAAATTTGTCTCTGTTAAAAACTTTTGATTTTATTTTGGATGATGTTGAGATTCTTTTTGGCATTTTTACAGATTATCTATAGGAGATTTTATTTTTTTTAATTCTTCTGTTGAGATGTGTGTATAAATTTGTGTTGTTGATAAGTCAGCATGTCCAAGTAATTCCTGAATTTTTCTTATATCTGTTCCGTTTTCTAAAAGATGCGTGGCAAAGCTGTGTCTTAATGTATGTGGAGAAACTTTTTTTTGAATATTTGCCTTTTTTGCTGAATTTCTAATAATCTTTTGTAAATTTCTGTCTGTGAGTTTTTCTTTTGGGCCTGAAAAGAGATATTTTTGGTTGTTTTCTGTTTGTTTTTTTGCTTGTTTTTTTAAAGATTTTAATAAAAAGACAGGGATATTAAATATTCTGTCTTTTCTTCCTTTTGCCTGACGCACATAACCAATCATTTCTTCAAAATTCAACTCATTAATTTTTAGATTTATCAGTTCTGAAACTCTAAAACCACAAGCATATATCATAGAGATCATAAGCTTGCTTTTTTTTGTGGGTATAGAATTGAATAATCTTTTTATTTCTTCTTTTGTTAGAACAGCTGGAAATTTTCTATCTCTTTTTGGGCGTTTGATATTTATTGTAATATCCTTTTGCAAAATTGTTGAGAAAGCATAACGAATTGCAGAAAGAAAAACAATAATTGTTGAAGATGATTTGTCTGTGAGTTTTTCAGCCATGTAGGATTTAACATCATCAATTGTTATTTCTTCTAGAGTTTTATTTAAAAAATTTAGAAGCTCCTGATTAGCCCTAAAGTAATTGCGAATAGTGTAATTTGAATTTTTGGAGATTTTTAGTTCTGTTTGAAGTTTTTGGAGGAAATCCTCTTTTTTCATATGATATATTGTACGAACTTATTTATAAATTTGTGTTAAAATTAGATGGTTGTGACAATATAGGTTGTACGAAGTTTTTATATATAGAAACTATTATTCTAAACAATTTCCTATTAATTCATTTTCATCTAGATGATAAACAGAATATCTAATATTACCCTGCTTTTCTTGAGTCACTTTTAGCTTGCCATCCTTTGTGCGCGAAGGTTGGCTTTGTTCATATAAACCATCACTAACTCTTAAATCGTTTGCTCTTTCATAAAATCCCTTTTTAAAAAGCTCTTTATTTGAAACCTCTTTATAACTTTCAAAGAAAGGATTTGTAAGAACTTCTTTTCTTCGTTCATCTGTACTTAGATTTGTTAAATCTAACCTGTAAGAATTCTCTAACCATTCTAAAGAATGGACATAAATAAAAGTGTTACCTTTTTCAAAAACCAATCCTGATAAAGAATTACACATAATTTCAATAGGGCTTAACTTTTCTTCTTTCATTATTAAATTGAAATTTTCTTTATTTAAATAAATTATTATCTTTAAAATATATTTAGGATTATGTTTACTTAGATTACCTTAGTTAATAAATTAATTAATAATATTAATTAGTATCTCTTAATAACCATTTTCGTCCTTTAGATAATGAGAAGTAAGATATATTATAAATATACTTAAAAGAGTTATAAATAAAGAAGTTAAAATGCTTAAAGCTGAAGAATCTTTGATATTTGTAAAAAATTTAACGATTGCTAAAGAAAGATCAAAAATTGTCTGACGCCATGTAAAAGCAATTGTGAATCCAAGAGTTACTATTATTAATGTTTTAATTTGTTTCTTAAATTCTTTCTGAAATCTCTTTCCTTTAATTAGGACATCAATCAATTTTTTTTTCATTAAAAAAATAAAAAGAGAAGTTTTTATAATTTTGGATTATATTAAAATTTTATATTTTATTTTAATAGGTTATTTCACTTAGGATAGCTTTGTGAATACTCTGTTTATTGGTGTTTGGGTTGTTTAGGGTTGTTTTAAACAGCTGTTTAAAGAGTTGTTTAAAGAATTTTATATAATTTTATATAATTTTATATGATTTTATAGTCGATTAAATATAATCTCTTGAAATTATTTTTCTTAAAATACTTAGAGGTTGTTTAGAGGTGTTTGGGTTGTTTAAGGCTGTTTATGGGTGTTTTAAACAGCTGTTTATAGTAAATTTTTAATATAAACAACCTGCTCTTTTTAGAATTTTAGAGTAGAATTATATAGGTAATGATAGGTTTTTCGACGGAAAAAACAAAATGTTTTTAAAGTAGGTTAAATAATAAATAATATGTTTTGGTTTTGGAAAAAGAGGGATATTGAAGAATTAAAAGAAGAAACAAAAAAGAGTTTTGATGCTGTTAAAAAAGATGTAGTCTCTGTAAATGGTTGGATTAGGCATCTAAATTCAGAAAAAGATCTTCAAAATAAAAATATTTCTGAAATAAAAGAAGATTTATCGTCGATAAAAGATGAAATTGAAAATTTGAAGAATGTTATATCTGTTATGGGAAATTTAAAAGGTACTTATAATAAAAAACAAACAAACAAACAGCTGTTTAATAAACAAACAGCTGTTTATGCTGTTCAAACAGCTGTTCAAACAGCTGTTCAAACACCAAATTTAGACCAATTTTCTATTACAGAGAGAGCAATTATTTGGATATTATTAACTAGTGAAGTAAAGTTAAGTTATGATGACTTAGCATCTATTCTAGGAAAAGAAAAAGCTACAATTAGAGGTCAAATTAATCATATAAAACAGAAAAGTGAGGGTTTAATAGAAGAAATAATAGAAAAAAACAATAAAAAAAGGGTATATATACCTGAAAATATCAAAGAAAAACTGTTAAAAAAGACAAAAGTGAGACTTAAGGGAAGTAAAAAAGAAGAAGAAAAATAAAATAGAGTAAATGATCATAAAAAATAGGGTAAAAATAATGAAAAGTGAGGGAAAATAGGGTAAAAATAAAGTAAAAATAATGAAAAGTGAGGGAAAATATAAAGAGTTTATAAAAGAAGTTTAGGAATAAGAAAGTAAATATTAGAGAATTTAAAAAATAAGAGAGAAGAGAATTAGTTAGTCGTTTAAGAGATTAATTATAAATCTCTTAATTTTAATATTGTTGGAAGAGTGGCTATCTTCTTTAATTTATCTGAAATAGAGAGATAAACAAGTTTATTATTCATCTTATTTTTCTCAATAGGTATTCCTTTTTTAATTAATCTTCCTATATAATCTCTTATGGAACTTTCAGTAAGATTAAGTTTATTTGATATTTCTTTATAGCTAGTATCTCCTCTTTGTTCTTCTAATTGATAGAGGGTAGAAAATATCAAAAATTCTTTTTCAGTAAGATTCTTGAACTTTAATCTTATCTCTTTTTTAAGATTATCTAATGAACTAAGTATTTCAAAGGCATTGTCTACTGATTTCTCTAAAAAAGGTGTGTGTCTGTCTGTCTGTCTGTCTGTCTGTCTGTCTGTTGGAACCCCTTGATTTCCAGTGGAAATACCTAAATTTTGGGGTTTTAGAGGCTTAAAAGGATAATGATGTGTCGAAGTATCTGTTGGAGTTGTTGAATTTTGAGGATTATCTGTTGGAGTCTCTTTTATAGAATTTATATTTATTCTCTCCAATTTTTCTGAAATTTCTTCTATTTTTTTCTTTAAAAAATCAATTTCTGATTTTAGATAAGAAATATCTGTCTTAACTTTTCCAAAAGATTCTTTTATCTTATCCATAATAAATTAAGAAAGAGATTATATAAAAATTTAATGTTGTTTATTCTTATATATCCTATAAGTGTTGTCGCTTATTTTCCATCTTGATCTTCTAATATACTCTTTTCCTTTTGGATTTTTTTTAATTTCCAAAACAAGATTTCTTTTTTTTAGTTCAAAAAGAAGTTTCTTTGTAAACTCCTCGTCTCTAATAATCTCTATTGCTATATGTTTTGTAAAAAGAGGTTTAGGAAATGATAAATATAACAAAGCAAGAATTTGTTCTAGAATCTTTTCTCTTTTTTCATTAGAAATTTGCATAGATTCAAAGAAGAGATTATTCTTTTTAAGCTTTTTATTTTTCCTTTATGTAAGGAAGTTTTATATGTAATGGAATAGACAGTTCATCTTCTAATTCCAAAGCTTTTACATTTGATTTTTTTAGAATTAGATTAAATAAAGGTATTTTAAACTCATCAGAAATTTTTTTGTCTTTAAACTCTTTTAATAACTTTTTAGAATCTTTCGCTTCAAGAGATACTAAAACATTACCTACAAAATTTAACTTTGCAAATTCAGAACCATAATCTATATCATATTTAAATTTAATATTAAGCAATTCTTCTTTAAATTTAAAATCTGATTTAGCTTCTTTAATATCTATAAATTCTATATTAGTTTTTAGATCAATCTTATCAATTTTCTTAGGATTCTTCTCTATACATATTTTATCAAAGTTAAAAGATATTAATCTCATTTTATTTTAATTGAGTTTATGTTTTTAAATATTTTGATGATAGAATTAGATTAAATCTTCTTCTGAAACTATCACAAAATCCCCTATTGCAATTATAGCACTATGAGGTATTAAAAGTTCATTAGAGTTGGTTCTTTCTAGATTAAGATTCTTTGTATATGCTGTAGTATCTTTAATGAGCATATTTATTAATTCACCAGATCTTGTTTCAAAAGTGATGTCTTTAACAAATCCCAATCTTTTACCTTCCTTAGTAACAATCATTTTTCCTATAAGAGAACTAAATATTTGTTTATTTTCCTGCATATCTTGAGTTAGAGAGGAATAATTTATAAATTTTTCTATATAATTAAATAGCTTTGTAAAATAGACTATTCTGCTAAGAATATTAAAAAAGTGTTAAAAAAGAATTTGAAGTGTTAAAGATCTGTTAAGATTAAATCATTTTTATTAAAAGAAATTGGAAAGAGTTAGAGATAATTAAATGAAATTTAGATGATTAGACTGACCCTATAGTTTCTCATGGAAAGCTTTATAAACAAAATTTAGTTTTTGTTTGTTTATTATTTATTTATAAAAATTTATATTATATATTATATATTATATTATTTATATATACTATACTATACTATACTATACTATACCATAATAATCTTAATCAAAATCCAACAAGATTTAACAAAACCAGTCAATTAACCCATAAACCAGTCAATTAACCAAAAACTAATTTATTTATTTTATTTATTTTACAAATCATATCTTTTTATTATCTTTAGTAACCTTCTTTGTTATTTATTGATAATTAGCCATTCTTGCTATTCATTCTTGCTATTCATTCTTATTAGTCCTCTTTTGTTTATTTTAATATTCTCCATTAGAAATATAGGTGTTTTTCTTTTTTAGTAGTTATAAGTCTTTATATAATAAATTCTTTTTTCATCGTTGGAAAAATCTAATAATAATATTTTTCCATTAGAAATTTAGGTGGGTGTGTTAAAATGAGTTTAGAATTAGACGAGATATTTGCAACTTTTGATAATAATCTTATATTCAAAGATAAATCTACTTTGCAGTCTAATCATATACCCAAAGATATTTTTTATAGAGAAGAACAAATTAAACAAATCGCTTCAATTCTTGCACCAGTTTTAAGGGGAGAAAAGACAAGTAATCTCTTTCTTTATGGTAAGACTGGAACTGGAAAAACTCTTTCAATTCAGAAAGTAAGAGAAGAACTTTTGAAGAGATTTAAGAAAGAATCTGATTTTAAGCTTAGAATAGAATATTTAAATTGTAAATTAAAGAAAATTTCAGATACAGAATATAGGATTTTAGCAGAGCTTATCAAAAAATTAGGAGGTAGTATTCCTCCTACAGGATTGCCTACAGAAACAGTTTATAACAAATTTATAGAATTGTTAGATTCAGAAAAACAATTGGTTGTTTTAATTCTAGATGAGATTGACCAAACAGTTAAAAAAATTTCAAATGATTTTTTATATAATCTTACTCGTTTTAATGTTGAACTTTCTAAATCTCAAATAAGTGTGGTTGGAATAAGTAATAATTTAACATTTTTAGAGGGAATTGATCCAAGAGTAAGGAGTTCTTTGTCTGAAGAAGAAGTAATATTTCCACCTTATAATGCATTACAATTACAAAAAATCTTAACTCAAAGATCTGGAGAAGCATTTAATAAAAATATACTTCAAGAAGGAGTTATTGCAAAATGTGCTGCTTATGCAGCAAGAGAACATGGAGATGCTAGAAGAGCCTTAGATTTATTAAGAGTTGCTGGAGAAATTACAGAAAGAGAGAATTCTAAGAAAATACTTTTGAAACATATTGATGAAGCAAATAATAAAATTGAAAGAGATAAAATATTAGATGTAATCAAATCTGAACCAAAACAATTCCAACTTGTTTTATATTCTATTATCCAGTTATATGAAAAACAAGAAAAAGGAAAAGAAGAACCTATTTTTACAGGAGATGTTTATAATAATTATATAGAACTTTGTAAAAAAAATAAATCAGAAGTCTTAACTCAAAGAAGAGTTGGAGATATTATTCAAGAATTTGATATGCTGGGAATTATTAATGTAAGAGTAATCTCCAAAGGAAGGGGAGGAAGAATGAGAGAGATAAAATTAGCAATTACTAAAGAAATAGTAGCAAAAGCTAAAAAAATAATTGAAGATTCTTTTTATTATTGAAATTATATTAAAAATTCATTAAATTTATTAAAATGAAAACAGAAATTTTAAAATTTTGTATGCAGAAAGGTCTTTTACTAGATAAAGAAGTTTTTGATTTATTTAATAATATTGAGGATATTGAATCTACTAAATTAATTATTGAAAAAATTAGTAAACAAGTAGGAAAAAAGATTATAACTAGAACTCTTTTTGATGAAAATAAAGAAAGTATTCAAGAAATTCTTTCAAAACTTCCTCAAATAAAAGAAGAAAAATTAGAAAACTTAAAAATTAAGTTAGGTCTTAGTATAGAAATTTCTAAAAGAACATTAGAATCTATAAATTTAGATATAAAAAATGATTCTAATAAAGATTCTAATAAAGATTTTAATAAAAAAGAGATTATAAAAAAAGAATTGGATAATAAAGTAAAGATAACTCATATGCCTTTAAGTTTAGGAAGAAAAATTGAAGTAAATGATTTTGTTGTTTATCTTAAAAATAGATTTATACAACTAAAAAATATTCTTCAAGAACATACTGAATTAAATAATTTAGTTTCTATAAATAAGATCACAGGAAACAAACAAGGAATTTCAATTATAGGAATGGTTTATGATAAAAGAATAACTAAAAATAAAAATTTACTTTTAGAAGTTGAAGATTTTACAGGAAAAATAAAGATTCTTATTAATAAAGATAAAGAAGAACTTTATAAACAAGCTGAAGATATCTCTCTTGATTCTGTTATAGGTTTTAAAGGTTCAGGAAATAGGAATATACTCTTTGTTAATGACCTTGTTTTTCCAGATTCAAAATTATTTCAAAGAAAAAAATCACCTTTAGAAGAGTATGCTCTTTTTATTGGAGATTTACATTTTGGAAGTAAAAAGTTTATGGAAGAAAATTTTTTTAAATTTATAGATTATTTAAATGGAAAATTTCCAAAGACTGAAGAAGAAGTTAAAAAAATAAAATATCTTTTTATTGTAGGAGATTTAGTCACAGGAGTAGGTGTTTATCCTAATCAAGAAAAAGATTTAAAGATTAAGGATCTAGAAAAACAATTTATTAAAATTGCAGAGATTTTAGGAAGAATAAGAAAAGATATTAAGATAATAATCTCTCCAGGAAATCATGAAGGAGTAAGACTTATGGAGCCTCAACCTCTTTATGATGAGAAATATGCTTGGCCAATTTATGATATGGAGAACGTCTTTCTTACAGGAAATCCTGCTCAGGTTACTATAGCTGCAACAGAAGAATTTTCAGGTTTCAATATTTTGACTTATCATGGATTTTCTTTTCCTTATTATGCAAACACCATTCCTTCATTAATTTCAAGCGAAGCTATGAACTCTCCTGAAAAGATAATGTTTTATTTATTAAAGAATAGACATCTAGCACCTGCTCATAATTCAGTTCAACATTTTCCTTGTAAAGAAGATACTCATTTTATTAAAACAGTTCCAGATATATTTGTTGCAGGACACACTCATAAAAGTGCTGTTTCTTATTATAATAACATCTTAGTAATCTCAGTTTCATCTTGGGAGGAAAAAACAGATTATCAAGAAAAATTTGGAAATACTCCTGATCATGGTAAGGTTCCTATGTTAAATTTAAAGACTCGTGAAATCAAGATTTTAGATTTTGAATAATAAATTTAATTTAAAAAATACAACAGAAATGGATACTGAACTTTATTTTAAAAATATTGAAAAAGAAGTAAGAAAAGTTTATTCTATAGCAGAAGAAGCGAGAGCTAAAAATTTTGACCCTATAGATAAAGTAGAGATACCTCTTGCCATGACCATGGCTGCAAAGGTAGTTGGATTGATCTCTACAATCTATCCTCAAATGACTGATTCTGGAATTGATAAAAGAATCTTGGAATTGGAGGAACAATATGGAAAATTAGATGCTACTGTTGTTTTTAAGATTGCAGAAGAAGTTGCTAAGCAAAAATTTTGTAAATTCTCAAATCTTTTAGAATCTATTGATGCAGGAATAAGAATTGGTTTTGCTTATACTACTTTAGGAGTGGTCTCCTCTCCTATAGAAGGATTTACAGGATTAAAATTGGGAAAAACAAAAAAAGGAGAAGATTATTTTATTGCTTATTTTTCTGGGCCTATAAGAAGCGCAGGAACTACTGCTAGTTGTTTAGTATTAATGCTTATTGATTATCTTAGAGAGCTTTTTGGATTTGCAAAATATGATCCTACAGAAGAAGAAATTAGAAGATATATTACAGAATGTTCTGATTATCATGAAAGAGTTACTAATCTTCAGTATATGGGAACAGAAGAGGAACTTGAATTTTTATCCAAAAATCTTCCAATACAGATAGCAGGAGAACCTACAGAAAAACTTGAAGTTTCAAATTATAAAAATCTGGAGAGAGTAGATACTAATTATATTCGTGGAGGAATGACTCTAATATTTTCAGAGGGTTTAGCACAAAAAGCAGCGAAAGGTTTTAGATTATTAAATGGAGCAAAGAAGAATGGAATAAAATCAACAGGATTTGATTTCTTAAAACAATATATAGAACTACATGAAAAAAGAAATATTGAAGGAAAAGATAGTGATGAGAGGCCTACTTACATAAAAGATTTAGTTGCTGGACGACCGATATTTGGACATCCTTCTAAGTCAGGAGGATTTAGGATGAGATATGGAAGGAGTAGAGTTAACGGTTTTAGTTCAGTTTCCTTAAGTCCTGCTACTATGGTTATTACAGATAGTTTTATTTCTATAGGAACTCAATTAAAAATAGAGAAACCAACTAAAGGATGCTGTACTACTGTTTGTGATTCTATAGAAGGGCCTATAGTTAAATTATTTAATGGGAATGTTAAGAAAATTAAAACAAAAGAAGAAGCGAAAAAACTTTATCCAGATGTTGAGGAGATAATATATTTGGGAGATATACTTTTTCCTTATAGTGATGTAGTTAATAGAAATGCACAATTAATAAAACCAGGTTATGTTGAGGAATGGTGGAATTTAGAACTTGAAAAAAAAGGAGGAAAAGTTGAAGATTACTATAATGTTCCTTTTGAAAAAGCAAAAGAATTGAGTAAAAAATACGAAATCCCTCTTCATCCTCATTTTATTTTTTATTGGACTCAAATAACAAAAGAGCAATTTTTAGATTTAATTGAACTGCTTAAATTTTCTTGGATAAACTCCGGAAAACTTATTCTTCCCTTTTATAAATCTGAACAAGAAAAGTTTGAGAAAGGAAAAAGAGCTCTTGAAATTTTAGGAGTTGAGCATACAGTTAGTGTAGAACATATTATTCTAGAACCTGGAACAAGTGAATTATTATTCTCTAATTTAGGATTGGATACTAATCTATTAACTAAAAATGAATTTTTTATTAAAAATGAAATCTCTAAATTAGAAGATAAAATTGTAAGAGTAAAATTCCAAAATTCCAAAATTCCTTCAGAGGAAAGTAAAGTTTTATTTTTGATTAATAGTCTTTCTGAGTTTAAAATAAAAGATAAAGCAGGAGAATTTATTGGAAGTAGAATGGGAAGACCAGAAAAAGCAAAATTAAGAAAGCTTGCTGGAAGTCCCAATATTTTATTTCCTGTTGGAAAAGAAGGAGGAAGATTAAGAAGTGTTCAAGCCGCATGCGAAGAAGGATATATCAAAAATAATTTTCCTCTTTATTATTGTGAGAATTGTGACAAAGAGACCATTTATCCTTATTGTGAAATTTGTGGAAAGAAAACAAGAAAGAAATACTCTTTTTTAGATGGAGAGAAATCTATTAATAAAGTTAGAGGAGAAGAGATAGGAGTTTCTTATGAAACAAAATCTTTAGATATAAATTATTATCTAAAAAAAGCAAAAGAGCAATTAGGAATTAAAGAACAGGATATGCCTCCTTTAATTAAAGGAGTTAGAGGAACAAGTTCAGAGGGACATATGATGGAAAATCTTTCTAAAGGAATTTTAAGAGCAAAATATAATTTACAAGTTAATAAAGATGGAACAATAAGGTTCGATGCTACTGAATTACCTTTAGTTGCCTTTAAACCAAAAGAAATTTCTGTAGATATAAGTAAATTAAAAGAATTAGGTTATGATAAAGATGTTTTTGGTAATGATTTGATTAATGAAGAACAAATTATTGAATTAATGCCTCATGATATTCTTCTTCCAAGCTGTCCAGAATCTCCTGATGAAAAAGCAGATGATGTTTTTATTAAAATTTCTAATTTTATTGATGAACTTTTAGTTAGATTTTATAAACTAAAAGCGTTTCATAATGTTAAGAAACGGGAAGATTTAGTTGGACAATTAGGAGTTTGTATGGCTCCCCATAATTGTGCAGGAGTTGTTTGTAGGATAATTGGTTTTTCAGAAAGTTTAGGGCTATTAGCAAGTCCTTATATGCATGCTGCAATAAGGCGTGATTGTGATGGAGATGAAGCTGCTGTAATGCTTTTGTCAGATGTTTTGTTAAATTTTTCTAGAGAATTTTTACCAAGTCATAGGGGTGGAACTCAGGACGCTCCTTTAGTTCTAAATGCTAAAATAAATGCAGGAGAAGTTGATGATCAAATACTTGATTTTGAGCTTATCTCTTCTCCAGGAGGAAGTTATCCTTTAGAACTTTATGAATCTGCTGAAAAAAAGAGACATTCTTCTGAAGTTAAAATAGATTCTATTAAGACTATCTTAAAAGAAGGTAAAAATCCATTCATTAATTTAGGATATACTCATGAAACTTCTAATTTTAATGATGGAGTTAGATGTTCTAGTTATAAATTTCTTTCTACTATGCAGGAAAAAGTCCAACATCAGATGGAATTAGTTGAAAGATTAAGGGCTGTGGATACTGCTGATACAGCTAAATTAATTATTGATAGACATTTCTTGAGAGATATAAAAGGTAATCTAAGAAATTTCTCAACTCAATCTTTTAGATGTGTTAAGTGTAATACTATTTTTAGAAGACCTCCTTTATCTGGAATATGTGATAGATGTGGAGGAAAATTAATTTTTACAGTTAATGAAGGAGGAATTAGAAAATATCTAGATCCAGCAAGAGATTTAGCTAAGAAATATAATCTTTCTACTTATATCTTGCAAAATTTAGATTTAGTTAAAAGATTTATAGATAGTATCTTTGGAAGAGAATTAGAAAAACAAGAAGATTTAGGGAAATGGTTTTAACGAAACATTTATAATTAATATTAAATTATTTTTATTATAAAATTATTATAAAATGGTGGATTCAAGAGCTTATAATTATCTTAAGAAATATTCAGGAAAATATAGCATAGAAAATTTAAAGAAGAAATTAATTAATTCTGGTTATTCAAGAAAAGTAGTTGATGAGGCGATTGTCGCTTTAAGAAATGATTCTCAGATTAAAAAAAAGCCTATAAAAAAAGTAGTTGTTTCTAACAAGAAAGTTTTGAATAATAAATCTATTCCACAAAAGACAAATAATCCTCCTATAAAAAATCAATTACAGAAGAAGAAAGAGATTAATAAAAAACCTTTAACAAATCAAAAAAAGATTAAATTTAATATAGATACTACAGATAATCAAGGAAAGATTAAAACAAATCGAATCAAAGTTCAATCTAAAGTTGGAAATAATTCACAGGAAAATAAAGTTCAACATTCAACAGTACAAACAACTCCAGCAAATTCAAAATCAATATTAGAAAATTCAAAACAAAAAAATTCACAAGTGTCGGAAAAACAAACTTCTCAATCAAATTTAGAACAAAATCCAAAATCAGCTTCTAAATTATGGATTTGGATTATTATAATTATTGGAGTTTTATTAATAGGTGGAGGAATAGCTGCATTCTTTTTATTAAAATAAATACCAAATAATTACTGGAAGTAATAAACAACCCATCATATGAGTTCTTCTTACTCTTAAACCTATACAATATATTCCTGTAAATGTAGATATTATTAAAATTAATAATCCATAAAAACCTGAAATAAAATACACCAAAATTATTAATACCAGTAAAGTCGAAAGAGATAGAAAAGTATAATTTACTTTTTCTATTCTAGATGAAAAAAATTTTGCTAAGAAAATTGTTAAGAAAAAAGCAATTATTCCACTAAAGATTACTGTTAATAAAATTAAAATTAAGATTTCAGTTGAGATTTTTCCAATTATTTCTTTAATTGCAACAGCTGCTCCGGTTCTTGTTTTTGATATTATATAAAGAGATACAAAAGAGAAACTCATAACTAGAGTATTAGTGGCACCTAATAGAACAAGGAAACCTTTTTTATCTGTCTTAGAGAGGATATTTCCTATAATCGCTGCTTGGCCAGAACCTAAACCAGGAAGAAAACTACAGAGTGGAGAAGCAATAGAAGCTCCTAATAATGGTTTTATCATCTTAATTTTTATTTTTGAGATTTTCTGTTTAGGAATCTCAATTTTATTTTTTATGCTTAATATCAACATGGAACTTCCAAAAAGACCTGTAAGTAAAGGAAGAAGTGGTTGATTTATAGCTTCGTTATTTAGAACACACAAACCTAGAAATCCAGTAAGAAGGAAAACAAAAAGAGCTTTATCTTTTTTCTTTTCTAGAGAGATTAATAATATAGAAACTATAATTAACAAAAAAAGAATAAAATCTTTAATTATTTCGTAAGTTTTTGAAATGAGAAATATAAAAGGAACACAATAGAAAATGAGAATTAATAGGGCTGCTAAACTTCCATAGGCAGTTAACATAACCGCCTCATAACCTCTTCCTTTTTTTAGTAATTCATGTCCAGGTAAAACACTTAATTCTGTATCTGTATCAGGACAACCTAGAAATACTGAAGGAATAAAATCAATAAATGTATGAGTAATTGCCATAGAAACTATAAAAACTATAAGATATATCGGTTCTATTGAAAAAAATAAAGAAGATGAAAGAGAAATCAAGAAAAGTCCTATGAGATTTATATGAATTCCCGGAATTAGGCCTGTGAAGGTGCCTACCAATATGCCGAGTAGAACAGTGACGATAAGTTCCAATAACATATGCTTTTTACCCTATTTTTAATTTGGATTCCCGAACTAAAATTTGATTTTGTTACTTTATACAATATTTTGAAATTTATTTATTTTTGTTTTATTCCTCTCCAATATTCATATATTGGTCCTGACAAAAAACCCCAACAGAATCCCCAAAGTAATTCTTCTAAAGGTGCTCCAAGTAAAATTATTCCTGTTAAATTTCCCAATTTCCACCAATCTTGAATAATTTCTGGAAATATTAAATTATAAATAAAATAAAAGAGAAGCATCACCCCTGCTATTAAAATTCCACTCCAAATAGCATTTTTTAGTAAATCTTTTCTCTTGAAAATAATTATTATTCCTAAACCTAAGAAAATAAATGAACTTACATAAATAGAATTAAATTTAAGGATAATATTAAAAATTAAGAGGGAAATTAGCCCAATAAAAAAGAGAATTGCAATTGATTTTGAATTATTTCTTTTAGGTTTTTTTATTTTTTTAATAAAAAATTCTTCATAAATTATAGCAGCTATACCTCCAATAAAAAACGCAAATAATAAATCTTCTAACCCAAATCCAAAAATTTTAATTAAATATTCAGGATGCCAATAATCTCTAAAATAAAATATTTCTGATAAGGGCCCAAGAGGGGCACAAAGTAAACTCATTATTAACATTTCTTTTCTTAAAGGTTTTCTATATAAATATAGGCCAATCCAGATTATTAAAAAAAATATCAATCCTATTAATGCTCTGTAATCCATTTTATACTTTTTTTAAGTTTTATTCCTTTAAATTATTTTTTAAGTTTTGTTTTATTTTTTGTAGCATTTTTGTAACACTTTTTGTAAAATTGAGAAGTTTCCGGAATTAGGCCTGTGAAGGTGCCGATAAGTGTTCCTATTAATAAAACTAAAATTAATTGTATTAACATACTCCTTCTTAGACATAAAAATTTAAATTAATTTATGTAATTTGAATATAGATATAGAAATCTTTAACAAATGTTAATATTTATCTTTTATATTCCCATCTTCTTTATTTACAACTTCTTTATTGCCTTTGAAATTTTATAATGTTTTTTCAAAAGAAGAAAGAGAATAATAATTGAAATAAAGATTAGAGGAGATAATATAAATAAGAGAAGATTCTTTTTTTCATAGAATTCCTTTTTTTCAATTTTATTCTTATCTAAATAAATCAATTTACTAAGATTTTCATTTGAGTTATTTTGATCATATGTAATCTCCTCATAGTTTGATAAAGAATCTAAAAGAATCCACATCATTCCTTCTTCATAAATTGAATTTTTATTTTCAGAATTTACTGTTCTTAACCATCTTTGTTTGTTCTTATAATAACCCTGAAAAATTCCAGTAGAATAATCTCCATCTAATGCAAGTTTTGGAGAAGCTTCAACTGTTTTTTCATAAATATCTTTATATGATTCAAAAAAAATCTTTTTCCACTCATAACCATCAAAACAGTAACCTCCAATTTCATAATTTTGTGGATCTCCAGTATATATTTTAAACTGAAGTTCTTTTTGATTCCAGCAATCTAAAGGGATATTGTATTTAATATGATAAGGTTCTTTTGAATTGGAATCGTATCCCCACTTTACTTGCCATAGAGATCTATCTATTGCTTTTTCTGGTTTTGAATAGTTAATATAAATTAAACCTTTTGTTCCTTTTATTTCATAATAATAATTTCCTCTATTTTCTCCTCCACAATAATTTAAAATTTTAGAATCTTCTTGATAGCATCTTTTTTCATTAAGATTTTCATATTCTTTAAATGATATTTCCTCAAAATTATTTTCTTCATAATTTATTTTTTCTGTTGAGAATTTATCTTCTATATCCTCCATTGAAATTTTCTTTTCTTTTATTATAGAAACTGTTCCAACCAAAAAAGGATTATAAGCATCTACAGAAGCAAAAACATTTTCAATTAAGATTATAATTAATATAAATAATATTTTATTCTTCTTAAATAACATTTTCCTTTCTTCTTTTTATCTCTTTATAGATAATTATAATTAAAATAAGTATTAATATATTTATAACACTCATAACTATAATTTTTGATAAAATGTCTTTTTTCTCTTCTATTGTTCCTTTAGTTAATTGTAATTTTATATCTTTTATTTTATTTATTAATTTCTCTATTTTTGTTTCTTTTTTTTCTGCTTTATCTACTTCTGAGTTAATAGTTGATCCCTTGTTCTCATTTCCTGTTTTCTTAGAATTAGAGTTGGAAGTTTCATAATCACAATCTATAATCTGCCTATATTCATAAAAACTTTTATTAGAAATTGTTCCACAGGAATTTATATCATATTGAACTAAACTTCTAGATTGATTTAATTTTTTACTTGAAAGACAGGAAAGATTTGACCATTCTGACCAAGAAGTATTCACTAAAAGAGGTATACATGTTTCTTCACCAAAAATTTTCTTTATTGAATTTGCATTTAAATTAATAACATTAAAATTTTCTGAATGTCCTTTATCATTTATATAAATCCATATAGCTCGATTATTTTGATTTTCTTTTGGAATAGAAATTGAATTAGATATTTGTAAGTTTATAAAAGAAGTATTTCTTATATCCCACCATTGTTGATCATCTGAATAAGTATACAACTCACTTGAGTTTTCTCCTCCTACCTCGTTTATTGAATTTACTTTATATCTATTATTTATCTTGCTTATTTCTCCTGAATAAAAGGTATGTTCTCCTTTAGAATATGGATTTAGAATTCCTAACAACATTTTTTCTAATTCTGATAAAATTGGTTTTAAATTTTCTATTTCTTCATTTAAGATATAGGGTCTTACTTGATTTAAAATTGAATAGATTTCGTAATATCCCTCAGAAGATGTAGGAGATTCTTCAGGAGAATAAGTTGAGAAACCTTCTAGATTTGTAAAACTTGCAGGATGATCTTTATAAAATAATTTTTCTTTATAGGGATTAAAAATAAAACTATGTGCAAGCTCATGTAATAAGATATTTCTTAATATTTGAGAATTATATTTCTCTAAGCTTGTAATCTCATTTTTATTAGAAAATCCATTTAAATAAATTTCACTTATTATTCCATCAGAATCATCTTTGTTTCTAGAATTATATGGATTTTGATTATAAAAATAATCTTTTATATCAATTATAACTAATATTGCTGGAGAAAGAATTCCTAGATTATTAACTGCATATTCTCTTGAATTGATCAAGTATGAAGATATATCCTCTTCAGAACTTAAATATTCTGTTTTAAAAGGAGTTAGATATATTGTAAAATTAAGAGGATGCTTGTTTTCTGTTAAATTATCCCATTCATGATTTATACTGCTTGCAAGATAGTCTAACCTGGCTTTTTGATCTACTGTTAAATTAATGCTGTCATCATTTGCAATAAATGGAATTAAATAAACATTAGGCATTTTACCATAAAAATACTTAATTTCTTCTATAAAAGTAGTATTTGAAATGTCTATTTGGTAATCTCCTGAATTTTCTTTAATCGATTCAATTTTTGCAGGTTCTTCAGAATAAATAACATTAAAATCAGATAACAATAATTCTCCAGGGCTATCTGATGATATCTTTATTTTCAAATCACAAGGAAAGATTTCACATTCAGATAAATATTGATTTATTGATAAAACCATTTTAGAATTAGTAATAGGTTCTGTAAAATTAAAAAAAGGATTATCAGCTTTTCTTGCAAGATGAGAAGAAGTTATTGCTTCTGAAAAATCTAAATTACAACTATCTTCAGAAGAAAAAGTATGGTCTTCATTGCAATAATATGTTGAGCCTCCTTTTGTAACATAAAATCCCGCGAATAAATGATTCTCTAAATAAGGTAAAAATGCATGAATTGTTTTTTCTTCTGATGTGATTGATATTATTTGAGAATTTATTATTTCTGCAGTGTTTGTTATACCTAAATTGCCTTTTAATTCATTAGAATAAATCTTTACTTCATTATTCTTTAAATATGCGAGTCCAGTTCCATATGAATCTTTTGACATAGAGCTTCTAATATAAATTTCAGCAGAATTTGGATTTGTTGACCAAGCATCTAAAATCTTTGTTATTTCTTCTTTTTCTTCTGAAAAATAGGAAAAATAGCTCCAATCGATTTCAGAATCATCGCATATATCTATTGAAATATTACTTGGATAAGAGTCTTCAAAAGGAAGTCCTGTTAAATTAAATGAGAAATAATCAACTTTTTCAAAATTTAGGGGAATCTCTATATATTTGGTTTCTTTTGAATTAAAAGTTATACTTAGATCTGGAAGAGCACTTATTTCCTGAAAAAGTAAGAACAACAATATCAACAAAAAATAAATTTTTTTTTCCATTTAATTTTGATTATAGAAAAATTTATATACCTTTTTAAAGCCTCTTTTAAGATGGAGATTAATGAAGATAGAAGGAAATTCTTGATAAAATCAGGAAAAATCTTAGGAGGATTGTTCTTATCTTCTTCATTAAATTTAATTTATCCTAAAAAAGCATTTCCCAATGATTCAATCTTTTTATCTTGGTTTTACAAAGATGTAGATGGAGAAAACTACTTTTATAGAATATTTTTTAAAGATAACTTTGGTTCAGGAGTTTTACCTAGTGAAAAGATATATCATGATGAGTATTGTTTTTGGGAGTATCCTGATAATGAGTATAGTCATATTTGTGAAGTAAGATTTGATTATCCTTTTTCTAAGAATTTGGTTTATGAATTTTGGACAAAGGCTTATAATGATAATTGTGTTGGTTCTGCTGATTCAAATCATGTTTCAGCTGAGTGCTCTTCAGGATATTGGAAAGAATATTCTTCTACAGGAGGAGGAGGTAGAACTCCTACAGGAGGAGGTTCAAGAAGTTTTAATAAAAATAATATAGAGAATTTTTTAGCATTAAAATTAGAAAATTCTAATAAAACAAATTGCTTAAAATCTGTTGGAATAGATAGATTCTTTTCTTAATTAAATTATCTAATATAAAAATAGATATAGAAATCTTTAATAAATGCTAATCTTTATTTTTTTATATGAATATTGAAGAAAAGATTAAATTACTAAGAGAGGTTGGAGAAGAGATAATTGGAGAAGAAGAACTGAGGAAAATTCTATCTGAAAAAAATGTTATAGCTTACGATGGTTTTGAGCCTTCAGGAAAAATACATATTGCTCAAGGATTATTAAGGACAATTAATATAAATAAAGTTCTAAAAACAGGAATTAAATTTAAAATGTTAGTTGCTGATTGGCACGCTTGGGCAAATAATAAGATGGGAGGAGATTTAGAAAAAATTCAAACGGTAGGTAAATATTTTATAGAAGTTTGGAAAGCCTGTGGAATGGATGTTAACAAAGTTGAATTTGTATGGGCTTCTGATTTACTGAATAATAGAGAATATTGGAAAACAGTCATGCAGGTTGCTAGAGCTTCTACAATCAAAAGAATTTTAAGATGTGGACAGATAATGGGAAGAAAAGAAGGAGAAGTTTTACAAGCATCTCAAATTCTTTATCCTTGCATGCAAACAGCAGATATTTTTCATCTTGGAGCAAAAATTACTCAATTAGGAATGGACCAAAGAAAAGTTAATGTTTTAGCAAGAGAGATCGGAGAGAAAATTGGATTTTGGAAACCAGTAATAATAAGCCATCATATGCTTAGTGGATTAACTCCTCCTAAAGGAGATCTTCAAGGAATTGAAAAAACAATTGAGCAAAAAATGTCTAAATCAAATCCTGCTTCTTCTATTTTTATGACAGACTCGGAAGATGAAGTCAACGAAAAATTTAGAAAAGCTTATTGTCCTTTAGGGCAAATTAAAGATAATCCCATTTTAGAATATTGTAAATATATAATCTTTGAAAAAGTAAATAAATTTGTAATTGAAAGAGAGAAAAAATTTGGAGGAGAAATATCTTTTAAAACTTATTCTGAATTAGAAAAAGCATTTAGAAAAAAAGAGATTCATCCTCTTGATTTAAAGAAAGCATCTGCTAGATATATTAATGAACTGTTAGAACCTATTAGAAAACATTTTATAGAAGATAAAAAAGCTAAAGAACTTTTAAAGAGAGTTGAGAGTTTTTAGGAGAAAATTATGTCCTTAAATAGGTATAAAAATAAAAAAGGTAGAAAAAAAAGATTTACTAAACAATTTAAAGAGAATTTAAGAATAGGACTTGCAGCTGCAGTTGGTTTCACAGTTGCTTTTGCTTGGAGAGAACCTCTTATTTTATTTTCTAATGATCTTGTAGAATTAGTTGCTAAAACCACTCTTCCTTATTCAATTAGTATAATCTCAGCATTTTTAATAACTTTTTTTGGAGTTTTATTTTTATGGATTCTTTCAAGATATTTAAAATAGTCATTTAGTCTTAAATTCAATAGTATCTAAATCCTTTAATTTATGCTTTAATCCTACTTTTTGTCCGGGAAATTTAGAACTTGGGCCCCAAATTCTTGTGTATTCTACTTTCTCTGAGAATCTTTTCAAAATTTTCTCTGCAACATCCTTTATAGTAGAATCTGGAAGAAGAATAATTGGTTTAGGAGATTTTTCTTTATGTGGTTCTTTAGTATACACTCTTATTTTATTAAAACTTTGAAAGATTTTATTTTTTAATTCTTCAATTTTCTCATTACTTTTTGAATCTAGTATAATAAAATTATATTTTTTACTTTGTAGAGTCGCAGAAATTTTTCTTAATAAATTCTTGTCTAGATTAGATTTATTATTAAAAATAATAATCTTTTTTCCCTTTACCTTTTTTAAATTGTTTTCAATCTCATTTAAATATTCTAAATTATCTAAAATTATTAAAATAGTATCTGCAGTGTTTACTAAACTTTTATCATAATATTCAGACTCCACTGCAGGAATTTCTATTAATTGAATTTTTACTTTCTCAAAGAATAAAGTTCCTAAAATTGGTCTTTTTGTTGTGAATTTATATTCTTTAATTTCTGGTTCTGCATTAGTAAGAAGTTTTAGAATAGAAGATTTTCCAGAATTTGTTTTTCCTATTATCACTGCTTGCATATCTTCTTTTTTTATTCCTCCAGAAACTCTTTTTACTGATTTTTTAGATTTTTCTAATTGTTTTAATAATCTCTTTAATCTTGTTCTTAATTGTACTCTTAAATTTTCAGCTCCTTTATGTTTTGGAACATAAGAAATCATTTTTTCTAAAGCCTTTATTTTTTCTTCTAATGTTTCAGCTTTATTATATTCTTTTTCTGAATTAAGATAATCTGGATGGGCATTTATGGGCATAATCTTTTAAGTTTATAGAATATTATAAATCTAATGAAATCTAAAATTTCTAAAAACTTTTTTCAGAGAAAAGCAGACTTAGTTGCTAGAGATATCCTCGGAAAGATTTTAATTAGGAAATTGAAGGGAAAAATTCTGAAAGCAAAAATAGTGGAAACAGAAGCATATTTTGATGAAAATGATCCTGCTTCAAGAGCATGTAAAAATGGAGATTTAAGAGAAACAATGCAAATGAAGCCAGGAACTATTCTTGTTTATGGAGTTCATAATAATTGGTTGATTAATTTTGTAACAGGTAAAGAAAAAGAAGCTTCAGCAGTTTTAATAAGAGCATTGCAACCATTAAATTTTAATTATAATTGTTCTGGACCAGGGTTGTTAACAAAATCTTTACAGATAAATAAAGAATTTCATAAAAAAGATTTGTTGAATTGTAATAATTTAATATTAGAAGAATCTAAAAAATTAGAAGATTTTGATATTGTAAGTTCAAGAAGAATTGGAATTAAAAAAGATTTATTACAAAATTTAAGATTTTATATCAAAGATAATCAATTTATTAGCAAAAAATGAATAAAAAAGAATTAATAAAAAAAATAGTTGAAAAAAAAGAATTTTCACAACTTCAGCAGGAAGATGTAGAATTAGCTTTTGAAAAATTTAATAAAGAGGTCTATTGTGATGAAGAAAAGATTAAAAAAACTAGAGATTTATTAAGGAAAGTATTCTCTGGTTTTACAAGTCAAAAATTATTGCTTCCTAAAGATAAAGATGAATCTTGGTTTTTACATAAACATCTTTCAACAAGAGAAAGAAAGTCTAACTATGAAGAAATTTATAAAAAAATTCTAAAAAATTTACCAAAAAAATTAACTATTGTTGATTTAGGTGCAGGAATAAATGGATTTAGTTATAATTATTTTAAAAAGTTGGATTATGAAGTAAACTATATTGCTGTAGAGAGTATGGGGCAACTTTCAGAATTAATGAATTCTTATTTTAAAAAAGAAAATATTTTTGGAAAAGCTTATTCTTTAAGTTTATTTAAATTAGATAAAATTAAGGAATTAATTAAAAAGCAAAAAAAACCTATAATTGTTTTTTTATTTAAGGTTATAGACTCTCTGGAAATGTTGAAAAAAAATTACTCTAAAAAATTAATTTTAGAAATTTCAGATTTATCAGAAAGGATGATAGTTAGTTTTTCTATTCAAAGTATGAATAAAAGAAAAAAATTTTTTGTTAGAAGAAATTGGATTCTTGATTTTATAAAAGATACTTTTAATGTTCTTGAAGATTTCGAAATAAATGGAGAGAGATATATTGTTTTTGATAAGAAAAAGAGAAATTTGTTTAATTCTTTTCCATAAAATTTATAAAAAGAGTAATCTTTAAGATATTAATTAAATGAGGTTTTTTATATGGATCAAGAACAACAGGCACCTGTAGTTGAGAAATCTCCAATTTCTTCAAGTCCTTCAGGAGAAGCTCCAAAAAAGAAGTTTTATTATAGTTGGTGGTTCTGGACTATTTTAATTCTTATTATTCTGGGAATAGTTGCTTATTTTTTAAATTTATTTTAATGATTATATTTATATAGTTTAATTTTTATTTTCCATCTATGAAGATAAGATTTTATAAAAAAATTGTTAAAGGAATAACTATTCTTTTTGAAAAGAGGAATATTCCAGTAGTTAGTATTGCATTTGCAATTAAGCATGGAGGAATTAATGAATCTCCTTCAGAAAAAGGAATTTCTCATTTTATAGAACATATGTTATATAAAGGGACTGAAAAAAGAAATTCAAAAAAAATTGCAGAAGAGATAGAAAAAAGAGGAGGAGAATTGAATGGACTTACAGATGAGATTTTAACAGCTTACTGGTGTAAGTTACCTTCTAAATATTTAGATGTTGGATTAGATGTTTTAGGAGATATGATAAAAAATCCTCTTTTTGATGAAAAAGAAATAGAAAAAGAGAGAAAGGTTATTTTTGAGGAGATTAAAATGAATGAGGATAATCCTATTCGTTATTCTTTTGATGGAATTCAGAAATTGCTTTACACTGGAACTGTTGGAATGCCTCTCGCTGGAACTTACGAAACTATGAATTCTATAGGAAAAGAGAAACTTTTTGAAAAATTTAAAGAGGTATATAAATCTAATAATCTTATCTTAGGAGTAGTTGGAAATGCTGATTTTGATAAAATCTGTGATTTTGTGGATAAGAATTTTGAATATCAAAAAGGAAAAATTCCCGAACAAGAATTTGATTTGAAAAATGAATCAAAAATAGAAAAAAGGGCTGGAATAAATCAAACTAATATGATTTTAGCATATCACATACCTATAGCAATAGATAAAAGATGTTATGCCGCAAGAGTTCTAAATGAAATTCTAACTGGAGGACTTTCTTCAAGATTATTTGAAGAGATAAGAGAGAAAAGAAATTTAGCTTATTCTATAAAAGGAATATCAGAGATAACAAAAAATTATGCTTATACTCTAATTTATGTGGGAACAACAAAAGAAAGAGTAGATGAAGTTAAAAAAATAATTTTAAAAGAAATAAGAAAAGTTTATGAAACTTTAACCTCCAAAGAGTTAGAAGAAATAAAAGAACAATTAATAGGTAATTATCAAATATCTATGGAAGATTCTCAATCTCAATTAATAAATCTTATTTATTCCGAAACTGTTTCAAAAGCAGAAGATTTTTATAATTTTGAAAAAAATATAAAAAATGTTAAACTGGATGAAGTTAAAGATTTAGCTAGAAAAGCAACTGAAAAATATAGCTTATTTATTCTTATGCCTGAATGATTAGTTTTAAAAACTCTTTTTTAATTTCTTTTTTTATGACCTTTATAATAAAAGTTCCTGGAATAAATGGATTAGGAAAGACTAAGGGATGTGAAAAAGCTCCTAATGAAATTATAAAGAGTCTTAATTTGATCTATTCAAACGAACAGAAAAAGATTATAGATTCTTCTCTCTTAGAATTAGAAGAAATCCATCTTGATAATGGAAATCTTGAGGAAACTAATAATTTAATTTATAAAAATTCTTTAAAGGCTTTTGAAGAAAAGAATAAAATTTTTTTTCTTGGAGGAGATCATTCTATAAGTTATTCTTTAGTAAAAGCATTTTTTGATCATACTAAAAAATTAGACGAAAAACCTTGCTTAATTGTATTTGATGCTCATCCTGACTGTATGGAACCTATGAAAGAGCCTACTTTTGAAGAATGGCTAAGAAAATTGATAGAAGAAGGTTTTCCTGCAGAGAATGTTCTTTTGGTTGGAGTTAGAAATTTCTGGAGAGATGAAATTATTTTTTTAAAAGAAAAAGGAGTACGAATGATGGATATGAATTCTTTGTTGGAAGACTTGAACGATTCTTGTGATATTTTAATGGAGTTTTCAAATGGAAAACAACTTTATATTTCAATAGATATTGATGTTATTGATCCAGCCTTTGCACCTGCTACAGGAAATCCAGAACCAGGAGGTTTAACAAGCAGAGAATTTATTTACTTAATCTCAAGAATTAACAAAATGATAAATTTAAAAGCAATTGATTTAGTTGAGATTAATCCAGATAAAGATAAAGGGGAATTAACAGTTAAATTGGGAGCTAAGATTCTCGCAGAATTTTTATAGCTCTTCAAGAAAATATAAATTTTAGATGCTTATTTAAGAAAATTATTAAAGATATTATACTCTTAAGTTAATAGAATATGGTCCGTGCATTTATCTCAATTGATATTCCTGAAGAAATTAGAAAAGAAATTATAAAAATTCAAGATAGTCTTCCTCAATTTATTGGAAAAAAAACAGAATCAGAAAATTTACATTTAACATTAAAATTTTTAGGAGAAATAGAAGGAGATAAATTAAAAGAAATTAAAAAAAGATTAGAAAAAATTAATTTTAATAAATTCGAAGCTGAAATAGGAGAAATAGGAACCTTTTCTGAGAAATATGTTAGAATTATCTGGGTGTCTATAACTAATTGTGAGGAATTACAGATTAAAATTGATGAAATTTTATCAGATATATCTCCGAAAGAAAAAAGGTTTATGGGTCATTTAACTATTGCGAGAATTAAAAAAATAAAAAATAGGGAGAATTTTTTAAATAATCTGAAAAAAATAGAGATTCCAAAAACAAAATTTATTGTTAATAATTTTAAACTGAAGAAATCAATTTTAACAGAGAAAAAACCAATTTATGAAGATATAAAAATTTACTCTGCAATAGAAAATATAAAATAATAGATTATAGAAGTTTTATAACTTTTTCGTTTTTTAAAAGTTATTTTAAAATATATAATCTTTTAAAAATGAAAATTAATATCTGTTTTTATGAAAAAAGAAATAGAGATGAAAAGAGATTTTCCTTATAAAAGCGATTTTGAGAAAAAAGTTCTTGATTATTGTAAAGATTTTGGAGGTTTGAAGAATATGCATATACATGGAGATAGAGCATATACAAGAAAAGATGAATTTTACTCTCATATAGGAAAATCTATTCAGGATTTAGAAAATATCTCTCTTCCTGAAAAACAAAAACTTACATGGGCATTACATAAGGGTAGAGCTTTTCATTCTGATTGTCTTAGAGAAAGAGGAGAAAGATTGTTAGATGAATCTATAAAATTTGGAGTTACAGAATTGAATACAACTGTTGATATTACTTATAATACTAAACTGAAAAGTTTAGATGTGTGGGAGAAATTAAAAAAAGATTATTCTGAAAAAATTAAAGTAAATATATTTGCTTATAATCCCTCGGGTTTTAAAGTTAAAGGATTAGATGATGAAAGATATGAACTCTTTGAAGAGGGAGTTAGAAGAGCAGATGGAATTGTTGCTCTTGCAGAAAAAGATAGAAAAGAAGGGCATATAGGAGAAAGACAGCATAATTTGTATTTAGGTTCTCTTTCTCATAAATTTCAAAAACCTGTTCAGTATCATGTTGGACAAGAAAATAGGCCTTCTGATAAGACTATAGAAATATTATTAGAAGATTTAGCTTTTTTACAAGATGTTCATTTTAGAGAATCTCCAAATATATTTCCTAAACAATTTATTGTTCATGGAATTTCTTCTTCTTGCAAATCTGAAGAAGAACTTAATAAAATAATTGATGAGACAGCTAAAAGAGATATTTCTTTGATTATATGCTCTAGAGCTGCAGTATCTATGTATCAGGATAAAAAGATATTAGCTCCTATTCATAATTCCATAGCAAAAGCATGGAATTATATTACTAAAGGCGTTGATACTTTTTTAGGAGTAGATAATTTAAATGATATATTTGTTCCTGCTTCAAGTCCAGATTTATATGAAGAATCAGAGTATCTTGCAAATTCTTTAAGAGGTTATTCAGAAAGACTTCTTGCAAAGATTTTATGTGGAAAAAAATTTGATGATTTTGATAGGGGAAGTCTAGAAAGAATAATTAAGGATTAATATCCCTCCTCAAGAATTCTAAATATTTCTGCCCTTTTTCCTATTACTTTTTTCAATTCTTCTTCAGAAGAATTAAATGTATTTTTAATTGTTTTAAATTCATTTAATAATTTTCTTGCTGTTTTAGGGCCTATTCCTGGAAAACTCTCTAGAATAAGTTGTATTCTTTCTCTTTTATTTAGAGATTTCTTTTTTACATTTAAGGGAAGTTCCTTTGCTTCCTTTTTTGCTAGAATGCTAATATATTTTGCAGTATCTTCACAATTCTTTGAAAAAATTATTGGTGTTTTATATTTTAGAATTATAGATAACAAAAAGCCTCTTATAGCATTTCCATTAACTCCAGTTTCCTCATCATTATATAATTCTTCTTCATCAATACCTTCTATTATTATTAATCTGTTTTCATACTGTTGAATCTCTTCTAATTGTCTTAGAATCCTTTTATTAATCATAGAGGAAATAAAATCTTTAACAGTCTTTCTTTCAATTGCGACATCTTTTACAAGATAATCTGCTACTTTTAACTCCTTAAACTCAATTTCTAAACCTTCTTTAATAAGTTTTGAAGCTACTAAACAATTTTTCTCTCTATAATCTATTATTATTTTTTCCATTTTTATTTTAATTCTTTTTGAAATTCTTTCTTCTTTTCTTTTAAATTTTCTTTTATTAAATCAATAGTTTTATACATCTTTTTTTCTCTACTTCTCGAAACATAATAAAAAGTTTCATCTCTAGTCTTTTTAGTTATTATTATAATCAACCTCCCTTTCATTAATCTAGCTGTTCTTCCTGCTCTTTGTATGGTTCTTATTGCACTTGGAATAGGTTCATAGAATATTACTGCGTTAACTTCTGGAATATCAAGTCCTTCTTCTCCTATAGAAGTTGCAACTAGAACATTTATATTTCCTGAAGAGAAATCTTCTATTACTTTTTTCTGCTCTTTTTGATTTAATCCAGTTGATTCTTTTCCATTAATTCTTTTTGCTTGTCCAACAAAAATTTTTGATTTTATATCTTTAATCTCATTAATTTTTCTGGATATAATCAATGCAGTATTTCTAAATTGAGTGAAAATCATTATCTTCATATTTCCATTTTTTTCTTTCTCTCTCTTAATTAACTCTACAATTTTTTCAATTTTTGGATGCTCCATTTTCTTTATAAGTAATTCATTTGATGAAGAATAAACAAAATTAAATTCAGGTTTTGCAACCAATTTCACTACTCCTTTACTTTCTTTATTTTTAGCTTGCTTAAACAATTTATTTAAATATTCATTGAAACTCTCTAAAGTCTGCGTTTCTAATAACTCTAATGCATGTTGAATCTTTATTGCTTGAGCACAAGCACTTAATCCTAAGAGATAATTATAATTCTTATTTCCTCTAGATAAATTACCTATCATTCTTTTTTGTAAATTCAAGAGTTCTATTTTTGAAGAAGGTCCAAATAAAACTCTTCTGTATCTTAATTCTTCCACATAACTTTCAAGAAGTTTATTCAAGACTTGTCTAATTTCCTCAAACTGAGGAGGGAAGTCTACATTTATCTTTTCAAATTCTAATTTCTGGAGATAACTTTGTACGTCGTCACTTTCTCTAGTTCTCAATTCAACATCTTCTATATCTAGATTTTTACATATTTCCTTTATCTTTGAGGAATCACTTCCTGGAGAAGCAGTAAGTCCTAAAATTCTTTGATGAAGAGCCTGATTTTTATATTTTTGAGCTACAAAATTATAATCATAATTTTTTATACATCTATGTGCTTCGTCTTCTACTAAGAGACAAACTTCTTCTAAATTATAAAGATTGTTTTTTAAATCATTTGCGACACATTGAGGAGTTGAAAATATTATATCTGCTGTCTCAAAAATCTTTTTTCTTTGTTCTGGTTTTATTCTTCCAGTGAATAATTGTATATCTGAAAATAATTCTGGAAGATGCTTTTTGAAAGTATTTAAATGTTGTTCAGCTAAAGGACGAGTAGGTGCCAAAATTAAAACTTTTTCTCCAGGAAAACTCTTCATTCTTTCTATAGTCAACATTAAAGCAACTAAAGTCTTTCCAAGTCCTGTTGGAAGCACAACTAAACAATTCTTTTTAATACATTCTTCAAAAATCTTTTGCTGATATTCTCTTGGAATAATCTTTTTTAGAAAATCCATTTTTATTTGGTAATCTTTCCAAAAATTTAATTTTATTTAAATACTGAATATAATAAACATCATTCCTATCAATACTAACAAAGACAAAAAACTCCATAAGATAAAACTTCCAAAAAATATCTTATTTCCATCTAAATCAGATATAGGAAGAAGATTAAACAGAGCATAATAAATATTAAGTTTCGCAAATAAAGGAAGATCTATTAAATAACCTATTATTCCGAATAAAATGTTTGCAATTATTCCTGACGCAGCTATTAATCCTAAGTGATATTCTGTCATCTCTGAGAAATTATATAAACCATATCTTTTTGCTGCTCTGTAAACTTTGGGCTTTACATCAAAGACTAAAGAAGCCATCCATACAAAATTACTAAATGGAAATAAAACTATTTTTGAAATTAAAGGAAAAAATGCTCCTGCTAAAAATGGCTTTTTAAAATATTCATGAGTTTTAAAGCCATATCTCTTTAATTCCCATAAACTTATCTCTATTTCTGAATCAAGATAAAATGAAGATATCTTTTTTGCGATTATATTTATTGAGATTATTACAAAAATAGATAAACAAACATAAAGGAAAATTTCAAATGATTTTAAAAGTGTTGTTGCAAATCCTATAATTAATGTTATTATAACTATATTGATTATTTCCTTCTGATTCAACATTTTTAATTTTTTTAAAGATCGTTTTTAGATTAATTTTATTAAAGTCTCTATTTAAAGATTAATCTTTTCAATTTAATTGATTATCTCAAGTTTAAATTTCTTATAAAGTTTGTTATATTTTTTAATATGGAAAATTATTTAAATAGAATATTACATATTTTAAGAATGAGAGTAAAGAGATTAACAGAAGTTTTGGGAACTAAGGTTTATACAGACTCAGGAGATTTTTTTGGAGAAGTAGAAGAAGCTAATCTTCAAGAAAATAAAATTGCTGGATGGAGGATAAAAGTTGGAGGAAACATAATTTCTTTAATAGGCGGTGCAAAAGGAGTAATAATTCCTCATCACTTTGTAAAAGCTATAAGTGATATTTTTATAATAAATAAATCAGCATTACCTAGTCCCGATTCAGAAGTAGAAGAAATGTCTGAGAATTTAATCTAGAATGGAAACATTATTGCAACATGAACTTTTAACAAATTTTGTATATCCTTTTCTTTTAATATTCTTTCTTGTTTTTGCTATTCTTGAAAAAACAAAACTTTTTGGAGATGCTAAACAACAACTTAACGCTCTTTTATCTTTTGTTGTAGGATTAATCTTCATAGCAGCAGTTAGGCCTAAGATTATGGTAGAAAATCTAATTTTATTTATGACTATAGCAATTGTAATTGTTTTTATAGTATTATTATTGTGGGGTTTTATTTCAGGAGGAGATAATGGTTTTAAAATTGAAAATTGGATGAAGTGGTTCTTATGGGTCTTAGCAGGAGTTGCTGTATTTATTGCTGTTTTGTGGGTAACTGGAATTGAAGGAACTATTATTGATGCTATCTTTGGACAAGATTGGAGTGGAGCTTTTTGGACAAATCTTATTTTTATAATCATAATTGCTCTTGCTCTAGCAATAGTCTTAGTTAAAAATAAAAAATAAATAATTAAGCTTCTTTAGATTAGAAAAAAATAAAATATCAAAACTTATTTAAATACATATTTATTCTATATCTTATGATGGAGACTTTACTATTATCATCTTATTCCTATTTTGGAGGAGGAACTATAGGAAATATATTCTCTAGATGGGAGCAAGAGGGTTTCTTTAGTTATGTTCTTCCTTTTTTGTTAATATTCGCTTTGGTCTTTGGAATTTTATCAAGAATAAAAATATTCTCTGGTAAAAATAAAGATGAACCAAATAATGCAGTGAATGGAATTTTATCTTTTGTTATTGCTTTAATGTCTTTACAATTTGATTTTGTTCCTGTATTTTTTTCAGAAGTTTTTCCTAGATTGGGTGTAGGTTTAGCAGTTATCTTAATTGCAATAATACTTTTGGGATTCTTTATGCCTAAGAAAGCTTGGGGAGATTATGTATTTTTAGGAATTGGAGGTATAATCTTCTTAATAATATTAAACAAAAGTTTTGATCTTTTAAGTTGGACTCAATTTATATCTTCAGAATTTAAAACATTAATAGTTACTTTAATTGTAGTATTTGTTGTTATTGCAATTATAATTGGAGCTTCAAGAAATAATAAAGATGATTCTCCTTCTTCATTAATGATGAGAGCACTTGGTCAAAGCTAATTTTAAATATCTTTTATTTTAATTAGTTCTATTTGTTCTTTTTAGAATGTACTTTTAATTTCTTAGAAGTCTTTTTTTGTCCTTTATTATCTTGTTTAGGAGTATTTTCTTTTTCTTTAGTAGAAGTTCCTCCTGTAATCTTTCTGAAAGAGTCTTGCATCATAGACATTTCTTTTTTTATACTTGTTAAGTTTTCTCCATAAGAACCCACTTTCTCTAGAATAGCACTTTGTAATCTATCAATTATATTTTCTATTTTCTTTAATCTTTCCAGTGAGCTTTCCACCTTTGTCTGAAATATTACTTTAAACTCGTTTAGTTCATCTAACTGCTTTTTTATCTTTTTTGTTTTTTCAGAAAAAACTTGTTCTGAAACTTCCATGATCATATCTGTGTTATTTGTTGAAGAGTAATTCTCATATCCTTCTTGTGGATAATATTCTTGTTCATATCCTGAATCAGCTTGAGAATTCTGTGAATAACCTTCTTGTTCATATCCTTCTTGTGGATAATATTCTTGTTCATTTCCGTATTGAGAAGAATTATTCTCTCCATTAGTTTCTTTTATTGAGGGTCTATAAGAACTAAACTCTTTTGAAGAGGGAGGATTTGAGAAATTTGATTCATCTCCACCTGAAACAGCATTTTTTATTTTTGACTGACTAAGAGCATCTTCTATTTCTCTTGGTGAAACTTCTCTTTGTCTTAATTCTTTTACTATCTCTTCTTCATTTCTTCCTTCTTTTTGCATTCTTGTTACCTCATCTAAAGTTCCCATTTAACTTCTTTTCTTTTTTATTTCTTTTTATTTATTGGCTGAAATATTCTTGCTTGCTTCGCTAAGATTTCTACATCTTCTTTTCTAGCGAATTTGGACATTTCATTTGATGCTGTCTCTAAAAAAGAGATTAATCTTTCTACATTTCTCTTTATTATTTCAATCTCTTTTCTCATATTTATATTTCTCTCATCATCTTTTTCTTTAATTTCTATAAGATTTTTTCCTATTAAAAGAAGTCTATTTTGAAGAATTCTCTGTTTCTCACTTATATCTTTTATTCTGGTATAAACATCTCCAAAAATCTGATTTTGATAATCTTCGTATTCTTCTTCAGCCATAGATTTTATAAGTTAAATGGGTTTAAAATTGTTATGATTAACTTAGATATAATAGAGGTAATTTTCTATATTTTATTATCTTAAAATTTATAATTTTAATTAATATCCTGTATACAAAAAATTAAAAACTATTCCTTCTTTTTTAATTTATGGATTTTAAAAAAGAGACTTCTCTGTATTCTTCTGAAGTTCGTAGAGAAGGAGGAGAAGATATTCTTTACTTAAATTATTTAGGCGCATCCTATGTTCCTAGTTTGGCAGATTATCCAGAAATTATGGAAAGAACTATCGATGTTTTAATGCAAAATCCAAATGTTTCTAGAATAGTTTTTGTTCAACAAAAAAATTATAATTATGATTTAGAAGAAACACTTTTACTTTTAGAGATAGCACAACTTTATACTTATCTTATCCGACAGGAGAATATTCTTTCACAAAATAAACTAATTACTAATATTCCTTCCTTTTTTTCTAAGAGATATAATCAAATATTTTCTTTTTTGCTTTTATTAAAGAGAGATCCTATTGCAGCTTATTTAGAAATAAAAAAAATTCTTATAGAATCTAAAATATCTCTTGAGAGAATTGAACCTTTCTACAAAAATGATCAATTAAATTATATAAATCTTGTAGAAGAAGTCTTGAAATTAATGGAAGAAACAAAATTAATTCAGAAAGCTATTCCTTTTCTTGAGAATTACAAAAAAGGAGATAGAGAGATATACTATAAACTTTTTATTCCAGATGTAATTCCAAATTTTACTTTTACACGTCTTGTTTCAGATCTTCCAGAAGATGCAGAGATTATCAACCAATATGAAATCTCTTCCGGAGATTATTCTAAATCTTTAATTACTATATTAAGGAAAAAAGATAAATCAAAATTAATTTATCATATAAATCCTCCAGAATATTCTCTAAGTGAAGATTCTAATATTCTTCTGAATCTTGCAAGAGATGTTTTAATTGAACATCAACCTAAGGCAGAAGAATTTACAGATACAGAAAGAATTAGGAAGGTCTTCTTTAATGTTTCTAAAGATTTGTTAAAGGATTTAGCTAGTCTAAAAAAAATAAATTTGAGTTATGATGAATTAAATAAATTATCTAGAATTTTAGTGAGAAATACTGTTGGATTTGGACTTATAGAAATTTTACTCCAAGATAAAAAGATTCAAGATATTTCTCTAAATGCTCCCATTCCTCTCACACCTATTTTTATAAGACATCAAGATTATGATGAATGTTCAACTAATATTCTTCCTAGTCAAGAGGATATTGATTCTTGGGCAGCTAAATTTAGAATGGTTTCCGGAAGACCTTTGGATGAAGCAAATCCTATTTTAGATACACAATTAGAAGTTGATAATATAAGAGCAAGAATTTCAATAATTCAGAGTCCTTTATCTCCCGATGGTTTAGCTTATTCTATAAGAAGGCATAGAGAAGAGCCTTGGACTCTTTCTCTTTTCGTAAAAAATAAAATGCTTAATCCTTTTACTGCAGGTTTATTCAGTTTTTTAATTGATGGTTCTAGAACTATGTTAATTGCAGGAACGAGAAGTTCAGGTAAAACTTCTCTTTTAGGAAGTTTAATGTTAGAGATTATTCCTAAATTAAGAATTATAGTTATTGAAGATTCCCTTGAGTTGCCTGTAGAATCTCTAAGGAAACTGGAATATGATATTTTAAGGATGAAAGTTAGAAGCGCTTTATTAAAAACAGGAACAGAAGTTTCTGCTGATGATGGAATAAGAACAAGTTTAAGATTAGGAGATAGTTGTTTGATTTTGGGAGAGGTGAGAAGTGTAGAGGCTAAAGCTTTATATGAAGCAATGAGAGTGGGTGCTTTAGCAAATGTAGTAGCTGGAACTATTCACGGTGCTTCTCCCTATGCTGTTTTTGATAGAGTTGTAAATGATTTAGATGTACCCGCAACTTCTTTTAAAGCTACAGATATCATTGGAGTTTGCAATCCTATAAAGTCTCCTGATGGTCTTCATTCATGGAAAAGAGTTCTTCAATTGTCAGAAGTTAGAAAACATTGGAAAGAAGATCCTTTACAAGAAAATGGTTTTGTAGATCTATTAAAGTATAATGTAGAAAAAGACGAACTTGAAGCTTCAGAAGATTTAAAGAATGGAGATTCTGAAACTGTAAAAAATATTGCAGCAAATGTAAAAGGATGGGCTGGAAATTGGGATGCTATCTATGATAATATTTTATTAAGAGCTAAAATAAAAAAAGAACTTGTTGAAATTGCGGAAAAAACAAAAAATGAGAGACTTTTAGAAGCAGAGTTTAATATTTTATCTAATCATATGTTTCATAGATTCTCAGATGAGATAAATAAAGAAATTGGTCTGCCTTTAAGTGAAAGAGTTTTTCCTGAATGGCAGAAATGGCTAAATAAGGAAATAAAGAAAAGAAAAATCTGAGATAACCTTTTCTTTTTTTAAATATCCCTTTTAATTATAAATCTGATTTTTCTCCAAAGATTTATTAATTCTTTTTTATATTTATTCTTATAAAAAGATGGTGGAAAATATTGATGCAAAAGATATCTTAAGAAAATATGGTGCTAAAATAGAAGAGCAGATCAAAGTCTCAAAAACTGGAGAATTTAATTATAGTAATGAATATACAAAATTTAGAGAAGAAGCAGGAAAAGACCTCTCTAGATATGAACGTCTTTGTAATTCTTTAGGTAGAATAATAAAATTAAATATTTCTGAAAAAGATGAGAAAAAACTTAGAAAGTACATAGAAATTGCGCATTTAAATATAGAGCCCTGGCAAGTTTTAACTTTAAGTGTAATAACTTTTCTAGGAATTTTTTTATTTAGTTTGTTATTTTCCTCATCATTAGCTTATTTTAAAGGGAGCATTTCAGAATTTCCTTTTATTTTTTTCTTTTTAATGATTATTTTTTCTGTATTTGTCTTCTATTTTATGAATAATTATCCAAAAAGATTAGTAAATAAATGGAGACTTAAAGCTTCTTCTCAAATGGTCCCTGCAATTCTTTATGTAGTAGTCTACATGAGACATACTTCTAATTTAGAAAGAGCAATTGCTTTTGCTGCAGAAAATTTACAAGAGCCCCTATCACTTGATTTTAAGAAAGTTTTTTATGATGTTTCCATAGGAAAATTTTCAACTATAAAATCTAGTTTAGATAATTATCTAGAGTCTTGGAGAGATTATTCTGTAGAGTTTGTTGAAGCTTTTCATTTAATTGAAGCTAGCCTATTTGAGATAGATAATCACAGAAGAATTTCTTCTCTTGAAAAATCAATTCAAATTATTCTGGATGGAGTTTATAACAAAATGTTGAAATTTACTCATTCTGTTAGAAGTCCCTTGACTAATGTTTATATGCTAGGAGTTGTTTTGCCTACTTTAGCTTTAGCATTACTTCCTTTAGCATCTGCTATGCTGGGAGGAATGATTCAATGGTATCATGTTCTTATTTTATTTAATTTAATTATTCCTTTTTTCATCTTTTATCTTACAGATCAAATTATGTCTTTAAGACCAGGAGGTTATGGAGAAACTGAACTTTTAGAAAGAAATCCCTTTTATTATAAATATAAAAATAATAGTGTTTATTTTAAATCCTTTTTAATTTGCTTTCCTCTTTTTATACTTAGTTTATTACCAATAATATTCCAATTTACTTCTGTTCCTGAATTAATTGGACTTCAAAAGGATTATTCTTTTTCTGATTTAGGTTTAAGTTTTTTAGGAGATTCAAATCTCTTTGACTTTAAAGAATCTGGAATAGGAATTACAGGGCCTTTTGGTTTAGGTGCGATTCTTCTTAGTATGTTTTTTCCTTTAAGTATAGCCATCTTCTTTTCAATCTCTTATAAAAGTAAAACTAAAGAATTAATAATAGAAAGAGAGAATACCAAGCAACTTGAAGATGAGTTTAACAATTCTCTATTTCAATTAGGAAATAGAATACAAAGTGGAATTCCTCTTGAACTTTCTTTTGGTAAGGTTGCTGAATCTTCGAGAGGATTAAGAACAGAGGATTTTTTCAGAAGAGTTAATTATAATATTCGAAGAATGGGTATGAGTGTTGAGAAAGCTATCTTTAATCCAAGAAGAGGTGCTATAAACTATTATCCTTCTAATTTAATTTCTACTAGCATGAGAATTCTGATTGAATCTTCAAAGAAAGGTCTTAGTGTTGCTGCTATAAGTCTTATAAGTATTTCTCAATATATAAAGAATATAAAAGATATAACAAATCGCCTTAAAGACTTATTAGCTGAGATTATTTCAGATATGAAAAGTAATATGACTTTTCTAGCTCCTTTGCTTTCAGGAGTGGTTGTGGGTTTAGCTGCAATGATAACCTCTATTTTCAATCATCTAAAAATAATGGATCTTCAAGAAGTGGATACAGGAGGCTTTGGAGATTTAGGATCTATACTAAACATCTTTGATTTGTCAAAGATGATTCCTCCTTACTATCTTCAGATAATTGTTGGAATCTATTTAATTCAAGTAATCTTTATTTTAACTCGAACTTTAGTTTCAGTAGATTCTGGAGAAGATAAACTTGAAAGAGTGTCTAAAACAGGAAAAAATCTTATTAAAGGTATAGGTCTTTATTTTATAGTAGCATTTTTCTCTATTATAGTCTTGTTTATTTTAACTTTATTTGTTTTAGGAAATTTAATCTAAGAATTTTTTATATTTTCTAACTAAACATTTATTAATTCTCTATTCTAATTCTATTTATGATGAACATATCTAATAAAAAAGGAGTGATTGCAGATTATTTACCTTGGCTTTTAATTGCAATAGCAATTTTGACAATATTAATGATTTCTATTTTTGTACTTAAATCCGATGGAATTAATCTAATCGATAAAATTAAAAATTTATTTAAATTTGGATAATGGAATTAACTTTTAATAATTTAATAAAGATAATTATAGGAATTTTAGTATTTGTTGTTGTAGTTTCTGGATTATATATCTTTTTTAAGGATTATGTGATAGACTTTTTTAAAAATCTTCCTTCAGGAAAAGTTATTGGAGCATTTTTGAATACATTGAAATGAAAAGTAAAAAAGGTTTTTTATTAGCTGAGGAAACTCTTAAAATAGTTATAGCTATAATCTGTTTAGTTTTTCTTGTTGGTCTTTTAGTAAAAATTTATTATAATTCTACATATGATGAAGAATTAGAAAAAGCAGAAGCTTCTCTTGAGCATTTAATAGATGAAATAGATTCAGGAAATGAATATGTTGAAATTTATAACCCTGAAGGATGGTTTATCACTAGTTTTCCTATAAAAGGAGATGTCAAAAAGGAGATGCCTTCAGAATGTTCTTCTAAAGAATGGAAAAATTGTTTATGTATTTGTAAACCTAAAAAAATAATAGAATTAGTAACTTCCTCAAATCTTAGAGAAGCTTGTGAGAATAAAGGAATCTGTAAGGGAAGTGATTACTCTACAGAAGGAGAGAATACTATAAGGATAAATTCACCTCCTTTAATTTTAAATATAAATGGCAGTATTATAACTCAAGATGAATCTAGATGAATTAATAAAATATCTAATTTGGATTGTATTCTTTGGAGTAGCTTTAACCGGTTTATATTTCACATTTAAAAGATTTGGAGTTTTATAATGAAAATTCAAAGAAATAAAAAAGGAGAATTAACAACTCAGCAATTAGTAGTAATTATTATTTTAATAACTAGCTTTGCGATAATTTTACTTTTAATTTTTAGATTAGATTTAGGACAAGTAACAAATAAGGAGATCTGTCATAATTCTGTGGTTATGAAAGGAAATTCTAATCTAATGGGAAATTTGGATTGTAAAACTACCTATGTTTGTATTTCTGGAGGAGAAGATTGTAAAAGTAGTTATGATATTAAAATAAAGATAAATGCTCATAAAGAACCTGAAAAAGTAAAAAGAGAAATTATGAAGGCAGTTGCAGATGAAATGGTTGATTGTTGGTGGATGTTTGGTGAAGGAAAATTAGATTATTTAGGATTGAATATTAAAGGAACAACAATTGGAGAAAAGAATTGTGCTTTATGCTCAAGAATAAAGTTTAGTAGCGATTTAGAAAATGTTGAGATTACTCAAGATTCTTTTAAAGATTTTCTAAAAGAGACTAATTTAGATAATGAAATTTCTTATTCTTATTATCTCTATAAAACAAATAATTTAAATGATTTTAAAATAGAAGATATAAATACAAATTCAGGATATTATATTCTTACAGGAATTGCTGATAAAGGAGCTTTGATATCTATGAAAGAATCTATCTTTGGTTCAGTAAATTTGATCAATAAAATCTTCTTTAGTTTTGTTTCCTTACCTAAGTTAAACGAAGAGTATGAAGATTATGGCCCTATTCCAGTTATTCTTAAAAAAGAAGAGGATATAAAAGATTTAGAGTGTGATGAATTTTTAACTAGATCTTAATCAATTTTAAATCTTCCAATAATTTTATTAATTCTTTATTCTATTCTTATTTATGATTAAAGATAAAAAAAGAGGAATTTTTCCTTCGGAAAAAAGAGGAAATATAAAATTTCCTACACTTTTTCCTTCGGAAAAAAGAGGAAATATAAAATTTCCTACACTTTTTCCTTCGGAAAAAAGAGGAATTTTTCCTTCGGAAAAAAGAGGAAACAAGAAATTTCCTACACTTTTTCCTTCGGAAAAAAGAGGAAACATCCTTACTGAGGACATAATTTTTATTGTTCTTAATTTAATTTTCTTTGTGATTATAATCCTTTTTATATCCTCAAAAATGAGTACTGCTGCTATTTTAGAAGAGAAATATTCAAAGCAAATAGCTCTTTTAATAGATTCTGCTGAGCCTGGTATGAGAATAGAAATAGATATGTCAGAAGGAATAGAAAAATTAGAGAATAATTGGGATAAAGATAAGATAGTAAATTTAAATGAAAATATTGTAACAATTAAGTTAAAAGAAGAAGGAGGATATTCTTATTCTTTTTTCAACAATGTTGAAATCTCAGACTTAAGTCATTTTGATGAGAAAGAAAATAAATTTATTCTAATAATTGATAGATATTATGAACAAAAAAGCGGATAAAATAATTTCAGTGTATTGGTTTGCAATTCTTTTGATAGTAACTGCAGTAATAGTTTATATGGTTCTTGTTTTTTATGGACAGCCATATAATATAAGAGAAGTTGAAGCAGATATACTAACAGATAAAATTTCTAATTGTATCTCAAATGGAGGAAAATTAAATGAAAATTGGAAGAATCTAAAAGATAATAATCTACTTGAGATTTGTAATTTGAACTTTAATGTAGAAGATTATAAAAATTGGAAAAATTTAGAACAATATTATATTGAAATTAATGATTATAAATTTGAGATTAATTCAGAAAAAGGATTTGGAAATTTAATAAAGACAGTTAAAGCTGGAAACTCTGAGTTAAAAGAAGACTGTGATAAAAATGATGAAAGTTTTTCTTTTTGTCTTGAAAGAAATTTTTATATCCTACAGAATAATGAAGAACATATAATTAAAATTCTTTCAATAATTAAAAAAAATGAGAAAAATATTATTTAAAGGACAAGTTGCTGAAACTATAACATGGATTGTTGCTACTGTAGTTATAATAGTAATTTTATCTGCTACTTTATCTATAAATGGTTTGAGTGGAGAAACTAAAGAGATTTTAAAATTGGATAAAAAAATAGAGGTTGACAAAAAAGTGGATTTGCTTATGACTAAATCTTTTATGAGTTATCTTCTTACAAATGATGGAGGAGGAAGAATCTTTGATCAGTTGAAAGATGTAGAAACTGAATTGTATGCTCCAGAAAAGATAGTGTTTATTAATAAAAAACTTCTGAGTAAAATATTTCTTAATCTATATGAAGAGGATTTTAGTAGAGAATATATTCTTCTAAGAATTATTGCAGAGGAATGTATTGAGAATACTGCATGTAAAAATAATAGAAAATTATTAGATATTGGAGGATTGCCTTCTAATAAGTTGGAGAGAAATAAATTTTTCTATGAAATAATTGAATTAAAAGATAGAGGAGCTGTAGAGAGAAATACTTTCTTAGAGATAATGCGTAATTAAAATGGAAAACAAAAAAATAAAATTTAAAATTTTTAATAAAAATTCTTTAAAAGAGAATAATAAAGCGAATCTTCCAATAACTATTTTTGTAATAGGTGTTATCGCAATTTGTATTTTAACAATCTTTAGTTTTGTTTTTTCTATTGGAAAAATTTCCTCAAAGAATTGGGGTTTTGAATTGATGGAAGAAGTAAAAGTAGATTTGGAAAAATTTTATTTTTATAAAAATATTGGCTTCTCAGATGAAGAATCTGCAGAGAAAATTAATGCAAGAGTCTTAGAAGAAGAAATTGAAGGAGAATTAGAAGAATATTTAATTATAAAAAAGAGCTCCGGAGAAATCGCTAAAGATAGGGTTTTAGTTACTTATAAATTTGCTTTGAAGAGATAATAAACTTTATAAATAAAAAAAACATAGTAACTCTATGAATAAAAGAGGACAATCATTAAGTACCAGTGCAATTATTCTTATTATATTAGGAGTGGTCATATTAGTAATTTTAATTTTAGGATTTAGTATGGGTTGGGATAAAATTGCTCCTTGGATTAATAATCAAAATAATGTAGACACGATAACTCAACAATGTGCAATTGCTTGTAATACAGGAAGTGTTTATGATTTTTGTGGTATGGAAAGAACATTAAAAGATGGAGATACTGAGATATTAGCTACTTGTTATACTCTTTCTTTAGATGAGAATCTTAAGAAATATGGAATTGAAACATGTTTTTTTGATTGTAAGAAATCACAATCTTTAAAGTGTAGTGACTGGAAATATTTTAAGAATGGGAATAGTGAAGAGGTAACATTCGAGGATAAATCTAAATATTGTAATCAATAATTTTGTGTCTAATTTTTAAAATCTATAGAGGAGTCTTTTATTATTCCAAAAATATTTAAATTTCTTTTTTCTATTATTTATCATGGCAAAAGGAGATTTAGAACAGAGAAGAAAAAAGAAGTATAAGAAAAAAGAAAAGAAGAAATATCCTTACAAAAAAGGTGGAAAATATAGAAGTACAGAGATTTCTAAAAAATAACACTTCTAAAAATTTACTTTCTTTAAGGTTCTAATATTATTTAATCACTATTTTTATAAATCTGATTTCTTTTTATTTAATTATGTATGAGGTGATTTTTTTAATAATAATTGGAATAATCTGGTTTATTTTTGCCAGTATCTCAGATTTAAAAAAAAGAGAAGTAGCTAATTGGGTTAGCTTTTCTTTAATTATCTTTGTTTTAGGATTTAGATTATTTTATAGTTTATTTAATAATAATTTCAATTTTTTTTATCAAGGTCTTTTTGGACTTGGAATTTTTTTGATATTAGCTAATCTTCTTTATTATGGAAGAATGTTTGCAGGAGCTGATGCGAAATTAATGATTGCTCTGGGAACTATTTTACCTTTCTCTGAAAATTTCTTGATAAATATTAAAATCTTTGTTTTATTTTTTATCTTATTTTTATTTGTTGGAGGAATTTACGGATTGTGTTGGTGTTTTAGCTTAAGTTTTAGAAATTTTAGAAATTTTAGAAAAGAATTTTATAGACAATTTAAAAATAATAAAAAATTATTTTATTCAGTTATACTCTTAGGTTTATTCTTAATGATATTGGGATTTTTTATGAATATAACTCTTATATTTTATTCTGGAGTTCTTTCATTTATCCTCTCTTATTTATTCTTGTATACTAAAGCTGTAGATGAAAGTTGTATGATTAAGAAAATTCCAACAAAGAAATTAACTGAGGGAGATTGGCTTTATAAGCCTATTAAAGTAGGAAAAATCAAAATAAAACCTTTATGGCAGGGACTTTCTAGAAAAGATATATATCTTCTAAGAAAATATAAAAAAGAAGTTAGAATAAGAGAGGGAATTCCTTATGTTCCAGTTTTCTTATTTAGTTTTTTAATCTTAATCTATATTTATTACTCTAAACTATCTCTTATTCTATGGAATTCTATTTGGTAGTTTAATTTCTAATTTCTCACTCTTTAATTTCTTTTTCTTAATCTCTTTTTTATTAGGCTTTTTTTCTAATCTTCTTTGAACTTTTTCAAGTTCCTCTTTATTTGTAGAATATCTCTGAGAATTTAGAGTTTCATTTTTGTAAATTGGAAGAATATTTATAACACCATGTCCTGCTAAATTTGATAGAGAGATATTTATATCTCTTGGCTTTAATTTTGTTTTAATCTTCTTTGCAATCTTTTTTGTTAATGAAAAAACATTCTGAGAGACTTCTTCAATTAATTTATGTTCTTTAGATATAACTAAAACATGTCCTTCTGAAATAGGATTTATCTCTAGAATAGCTATAGCATCTTTGTTTTCATCTATTTTATATGAAGGAATTTCTTTTTTAATAATTGAACAGAAAATACATTTGTTAGGTTGTTCTTTCTCTAGATTCTGATCCTTTATTAAATTATTTTGAATAAGAAATTCTTCAAGTTGAGAATTTTCCATTGATTTAATTCTATCAATTGCTGTTTTCTTTTTATTTTCTGGAAAAGTAGATTCTATTTGCTGAATTAATTGTTTCTTAATTTGCTCTTCTTGTTCTTTATCTATCATAGTATCTCCAATTAAAAAGAACTTTTATATTTATTTATACTAATTTTCTATTTATAAGAGATTATCCAAAAGCTCTTCTCATATCTATTATTTCTGCAGAATTAACATTCTCTATTTTTCTTAAAGATTCTTCTATTGGCTCAAGAGGAGAAGATTCATCAATTTCAAAACTCACAATTATTGCTTTTAATCCAAATGCTATTGGCTCTTCTTCAAAATTACAATTTTCTCCATTACCTTCTCCTATTAATTCTTCAGCTCTTTTTTTTATTTCTTCTAAATCTGTTTCAGGAGAAATTGGCATTATCTTTATTTTTATTAGTGCTATTCCCATATTTTAATCTTAATTTTTTAATTTATAAATTTTCTTGTTTATTCTAAACAATAATTCTTTTAAACTATCTTAATTCTTTTAGTATATGGAAGGGAACTATGAAAGGATAATAAAAAAAATTTCTGAATCTTCTGGTTTGGAAAAAGAGGAAATAGAAAGAAAAATTGAAGCTAAAAAATCAAAATTATCTGGATTTATTAGTAAAGAAGGAGCTGCTCAAATTATCGCTGCAGAACTTGGAATAAGTTTTGAAGATGAAAAACTCAAAATTGAAGAATTATTACCTGGAATGAGAAAAGTTAATGTAACCGGAAAGATAATTAATTTATCTCCAATAAGAAAATTTACAAGTCGTCAAGGAGAAGAAGGCAAGGTATCTAATTTTATTTTAGCTGATAAAACATCAAATATAAAAACAGTTTTGTGGGATGTTAATCATATAGCATTAATTGAAAAAGGAGAAATTAAGGAAAATAGTGTAGTTGAGATATTTGGAGGTAGCATAAGAAACAATGAACTTCATCTGGGAAGTTTTTCTGAATTAAAATTAATTAATGAAGATATAGGAGATGTTAGAACAGATAGAATAGTTAAAGAAAAAAGTATTTGTGATTGTAATATCTCTGATAATGCGAAAGTTCGAGCTTTTGTAGTTCAGATGTTTGGACCAAGATTTTTTTATGTATGTCCAGAATGTAGAAAAAAAGTTGTTTCAGGAGAAGATGGTTTTATATGTCAAGAGCATGGAAAAGTTATACCAGAAAAAAGAGCTTTAATAAATGTAGTATTAGATGATGGAACAGAAACTATTAGGGCTGTTCTTTTTAATGAAACTATCTCAAAATTAGGATTTAATGATCTTGAGGATTCTAATAATATTCTCCAACAAAGAGATGAAATTTTAGGTAAAGAAATGTATTTTTATGGAAGTATAAGAAATAATAAGTTTTTTAATAATTCTGAGTTGATTGTAGAAGAGATCCAAGAAACGAATATTGATGAACTGATTAAAAAATTAGAGAATCTTGATAAGTTAATTTAAGAAGATTTAAATAATATATTTATGATTTACTTTATGCTATTAAAAAGAGATCAGATTCCAATACTTATTTTCACTTTAATTTATTTAATTATTTTCTCACTTGTATTTTTCTTTAGAAAAAATTATGAATTTATAATGTATGTTGGAGTTATATTATTCTTCTTTTTTGTTATACTTCTTACAAATAAAAAAGTAAATTATCCAAATATTGTTCTTTGGGGATTGAGTTCTTGGGGCCTATTACATATGTGTGGAGGAGGAATTCTGATTAATGGAGATGTGCTTTACAAATTGATTTTAATTCCTCTATCATCAACATATGAAATTTTAAAATATGACCAATTTGTTCATATTGTAGGTTTTGGTATTGCAACTCTTGTTATGTATGTATTACTAGAACCAAAGATAAAGAAACCAATAAAAAAATGGATTTCTATTTCTATAATTGTCATAATGGCTGGATTAGGTGTTGGTGCTATTAATGAAATTATAGAATTTATAGCTGTAATTATTCTGCCTGATACAAATGTTGGAGGATTTATGAACATGTCCTTGGATTTAGTTTCTGATTTAATTGGCGCATGTTTAGCAATGATTTACATTAGAATTAAAAAAGGAAAAATATAGAAATTTATTTAAAAATAATTTTACTTTAGGTAATATGGAAAAGAATCAGGATAAAGAGTGGAGTAAATTTTTTATTGTGTCTTTTGTTTTAATTTTATCAATATCTCTTATTTCTGCTTTTTCTTTTTCAGATTTTTGGAATAAAATTACTGGAAAACCAATTGATTCTGGTTCTTGTTCAACTTATTCTTATATTACACCTATAGACGCTAAAGCGAGCAGTGAATATTCTAGTGCATATTCTGCTGATAAAACAATTGATGGTATAATTAAATACAATTATTGGTTTACTAGGTATAATTCTCCT
>CAYTGG010000003.1:0-30636 GCA_964437455.1 Candidatus Woesearchaeota archaeon
ATATAAATAATCTTCTGCGCTAATGTTATTTTCAAAATATGCTGTAATTCCAGAAGTATCTCCTGAAACTTCTAATGGATAACTTGGAGAAGTCGTCCCGATGCCGACGTTGCCCGCTATTGTTGTATCCTCCATTCCACTTACTTTTAAGTTTTGTGCAATAGTTACTAAACCATTACTGTTTATCGACATTCTTACATTTGAACCAGTAGTTTCTAAAATTGGGGAGGTATGAAATTGTATATCTCTCACAATATAGCCTGTTACGGTGCCTCCTCCAAAATCAACCCGATGTATATTATAAGGGTCAGTTCTAGCAACACCATTTATCATAACATAAGCTTTGTCTAATTCTGGTTTATGTGTTAAAAATACTCTGGAAAAACCATCACTAGGATTTCCAAATTCAATATTTCCAACAACAGTCAACTTCTGTGCCGGACTCGTCGTCCCGATGCCGACGTTGCCATCATATTGTATTCTCATCGCCTCACTCAATACTTGAGCATCTGACACTAAGAAAGCCATTTCCCCTCTACCACTAGCCGCTTTTGTAGTTCCTTTAATTTGAGAAAAATAATTAAAACCTGATCCAGCCGTATCAGCGTTAAACTCTAATATAGCTTCTCTGTTTTCCCCACTTCCTTGAGCATTGATAACTAATTTTGGACTTGCTAGAGGATCAGCGACTTCTAAGCGGCCAGACGGATTCGTAGTTCCAATCCCGACGTTATCTCCGGAATTGGCGAGAAAAACATTTGTTCCTGAACGATTCCAAGCTGTTGAATTTGCCATTCCTGAAATATCTGTTAAATATTTTCCACTTCCTACGAAATAATCTCCTGTTACATTTCCATCTGAGATTATATTTCCAGTTACATTCAATCCTCCAGTTATTCTAATCCATCCATCCACAATATTATCAATTATTTCTCCTAATCCAAAAGTTATTTTCTGACCTAGAGTTATGTCTCCAGTAATATCAACATTTTCTTCAAAAGTTGCAGTATCTGTTGCATTTAATTTTCCATCTTGAATAATAACATTTCCTGCTGAAATAAATGTTATTGTTAATAATAAGATTATTGAAATGCAGATTACTAAAAATATTTTATTTTTCATTTTTCCTCTTTTCAATTTTATTTTTCATAGGATTTCTTTATTTTTTTAGATCTTAATTTTCTTTTAGAAGAATTTTTTATATTTCTTTCAAATTCTTTTTTTCTTTTAGAAGAATTTTTTCTAGATTTTCTTTTTATTTTAGAAGAATATTTCTCAAAATTAATTTTTTTATTTTCAAAAGATAAATACCATACACTTGACATTAGAAATTTTAGTTTAAAGAGCATTATAAAAACTAAGGCCCTAAAAGGGCCTAAGAAGGACGATTTTAGGCCTAAATAGCCTCAATAATTTTATTTTCAAATTTTTTGTTACACTACCTAATTGTTAAAATTATTTTTTCATTTATTATTTTAATTTTTTTAAAACTTTAATAATTTCATAAAAATTAAAAGATTACAAGTAAAATTAGAGATTATAATACATCTAGTTAAATTACATAAATATTTTTATTTACAATTAAACTATTTATAAAATCTTTATATAAGAATTATAATAAAATAATTTATTTTTAATGGCCCTGGAGGGATTTGAACCCCCGACACCCGGATATCTCCCCTTCTAAACAGATAGAAAGTTTCTAAAAACTCAAAAGAGTTTTTATTAAGAGTCCGGCGCTCTAACCAAACTGAGCTACAGAGCCTTTTATTTTTATATTTCTTAGAAATAATTAATTGTTTTTAATTTTAACTATATTCTCTTCTAGTATGTCCACACTTAGTACACTTAAAGAATTTTGTTTCTGCTTCATCACTAGCTCTTGTTTGAACTGTCCAGAAATAAGCACGATTATTTCCACATTTAGGACATTCTTCATTAACAACAGGATAAACATCATCACTTTTATCTTTGATAACTGCAACTTCTTTTTTATCTCCCATATTCTCAGAAGTATTTATTTTAACTTTATTTCTTGTAGAATAATTACATCTAGGACAACCATAATATTTATCTTTCTTAACTAATACAGCACCACATCTAGGACAAAATTCCATCTTATTTACTTATCAACTCCCTTTTTAAGATTTTCTTTTTGAGATTTCAGAGTTTTTAAGTCTTTGTCTTTAATTTTCCTCACAGAATCCTCTCTCATTTGAAGGTCTTAAAAATTCATAAAACATTAATTTACCCCATCCTAGATAAGGAACAATTTTAAAAACAGCTTTTCCAACTAGTCTATCTGATTCTATTACTTTTTCTACACTTAATTGTCCATTATTATTATCTCCAATAGTTGAAAAAACATAATCTCCTTCAGAATTAATCTCTATATCTATTACTCTATGAATAAGAGGATTTTCTCTGCTTGCTTCAAATATTATTACATCTCCTATTTTCACTTTTTCTGGTTTAGCTTCAATAACAAATAATATATCACCTTTGTTAAATCCCTTTTTAAAAACAAATTCCTTAAATTCTTCTTTTTCTATATCAAAAGAAGAATATTTATCCTCCTGCCTTTTCCACCATTCATCATAATCTGAAAAAAGATTTCCATCATGATACATAGAACATGACTCAACAATTGCTAAAGGAAGAGCTGTTCCTGTTATTAAACATAAACTAGGAAGAAAAATAAATTTTATAAAGACAAATAAAACTGCAATAGAAATTATCCATCCTTTAAGACTTTCATCTTTCCACATAATATACCAGAACTTGTTCCAATATTTCTTAAAATCCTTTTTCTTCATTAAAAGAAAAGTCGAAAGAAGTTTTTAAAACATTCTAAAATTAATTTAACATTTTTTTATTAAATACTAATTCTTATAATTTAATTACCAAAAAATTTAAATAGTGTATATCTATAGGTATATACATCTAAATAAACATTAAAATGGCAGATATTTTTGATAATCCAATTTTATGTAAAAATTGTGGAACAAGAATGAAAAAAGCTCAGATTTCTAAAAAAGGATTTATTCTTAGAGCATTAATTTGTCCTAAATGTCATGAGAAAATTATTCATCCTATTGACGAGGAAAGATACCATAAATTTATAAATTTGAAGAACAAAGAATATAGAGTAAAAATGAGATTGGTTGGAAATAGTTATGCTGTATCTATTCCTAAAGAAATAGTTTCTTTTATGAATACTCAAGAAAAAATTATGGATGAAATGGTTAGATTATGTTTTGAAGATTTTGGAAGATTAAGTTTAAATTTTGCTGAAATAGAAAAATGACAAAAACAAAAGAAATCCAGTTAAAAGTTGTAGAAGCACAACAGGACGATGCTTACAAAGGAATAGCAAGAATAGACTCTGAAATTATGAGAGATTTAGGAGTTAGAAGAGGAGATGTTATATTCATAAAAGGAAACAGAGAAACAACTGCTATAGTGGATAGAGCATATCCAGCAGATGTTGGAGAAGGAATTATTAGAATAGATGGAATTTTAAGAAGAAATGCAAGAGCAGGTATTGGAGATGTAGTAACAATTTACAAATCAGAAATAAGAGAAGCAAAAAAAGTGATTATAGCTCCTGCTCAAAAAGGAATTATGGTTCAAGGAGATCCTGAAAGTTTAAGAAGAGGACTTTTAGGAAGACCAGTAGACAAAGGTGATGTTGTTGTTTTAGGTGGAGTTCAAAGAAGAAGAGAACTAATGTCTGAGGAATTTGGAGACATAGAAGATATTTTTGGAGATATTTTAGGAGGAATGGGTTTTGGAGGATTAGGAGGAGGAGTTACACAAATTAGATTTTTAGTTGGAAACGTAACTCCTAAAGGACCAGTAATAATCACTGAAAATACACAAGTTAGTTTGAATCCTAAAGCTATGGATATAAGTGATGAGAAAATTCTAGGAATTACTTATGAAGATATAGGAGGATTGAGTGAAGAAATCAGAAAAATAAGAGAAATGGTTGAAATTCCTATGAAACATCCTGAAATATTCAATAAACTAGGAGTAGAGCCACCAAAAGGAGTTTTATTATATGGCCCTCCTGGAACAGGTAAAACACTTTTAGCAAAAGCTGTTGCAAATGAAACAGATGCTAACTTTATTCTTCTTAATGGTCCTGAGATCATGTCAAAATTTTATGGAGAAAGTGAAAAGAAAATTAGAGATATTTTTGAAGAAGCAGAAAAAACAGCTCCAGCTATAATTTTTATTGATGAATTAGATGCTATTGCTCCTAAAAGAGAAGATGTTACTGGAGAAGTAGAGAGAAGAGTTGTAAGCCAAATATTAACAATGATGGATGGTTTAAAATCAAGAGGAAAAGTGATTGTTATTGGAGCTACAAACAGAATTAATGCTATTGATCAAGCTCTTAGAAGACCAGGAAGATTTGATAGAGAAATAGGCATTAATGTTCCAGACAAACATGGAAGATTATCTATTCTAAAAATTCATACAAGAGGTATGCCTCTAAAAAAAGTGGATTTAGATAAAATAGCAGCTGTTACTCATGGATTTGTTGGTGCAGATTTAGAAGCTTTAACTAAAGAAGCTGCTATGAATGTTTTAAGAAGAAATCTTCAAAAAATAAAATTAGATGATGAATCAATTCCTCAAGAAGTTTTAGAAAAACTTAGAGTAGTTCATAATGATTTTTTGGAAGCTTTAAAGATTGTAAGACCTTCTGCTATGAGAGAAGTCTTAGTAGAGACTCCTAATGTTGGATGGGAGGATGTAGGAGGTTTAGATTCTATTAGAGTAGAATTAAAAGAAGCAGTAGAATGGCCTTTGAAATATCCTGAGAGTTTTACAAGAATGGGAATAAGGCCTTCAAAAGGAGTTTTATTATACGGCCCTCCTGGAACAGGTAAAACTCTTTTAGCAAAAGCTGTTGCAAAAGAATCAGAAGCTAATTTTATACAAGTTAAAGGTCCTTCTCTTTTAAGTATGTGGGTAGGAAAAAGCGAAGAAGGAGTTAGAAAAATCTTTGAAAGAGCAAGACAAGTAGCTCCATGTATAGTTTTCTTTGATGAAATAGATTCATTAGCAGGAAAAAGAGGACAAGAAAGTGGAACAAGAGTTACTGAAAGAGTTTTAAATCAAATTTTAGCAGAAATGGATGGATTAGAAAATCTAAAAGATATTTTAATTATAGCAGCAACTAATCGACCTGATATGTTAGATTCAGCAATCTTAAGACCTGGAAGATTTGATAGAATTCTTCTAGTAAATGCTCCAGAAGAAGAAGGAAGATTGAATATTCTAAAAATTCACACTAAAAATATGCCTTTGGGAACTTCAAAAAAAAATTTCAAAGAAGATGAAAAAACAAAATTTCTATTTGAATATGCAAAGAAAACTGTAGGATACACAGGAGCAGATTTAGAAGCTTTAGTAAGAGAAGCTGCAATGTTAGCCTTAAGAGAATCTTTAGAAGCTAAGCAAGTAACTAAAAAACATTTTGATGAAGCACTAAAGAAAGTAAGGCCAAGTGTCAATAAATCAACAATAGAAGTTTATAAGAAAGTAGAAGAAAATTTCTTAAAAGCTGCAAAATCAGCAGTTCCTAATGAAAATAGTTATCTAAAATAAAACACAGGCCGAATAATCCACAACTAACCAAATAGTTTTCTTTTTGTTCGAGAAATGTCCGAAAAGTTATCTATTTCCCTTAGCCCTATTATGAGTTTTACAAAGCATTTACTTCTTTTTAAATATCAGAGTATAATGTATAAAACTCGTCATTTTTCGTATTCTTAGCTTGTGTTAAATGAGTATTTACCACTTTATTTTATCTTACACCATAAGAAGAAATACCCATAAAGGTATTTCTATTATTTTATTTCTTACTTTAAAAGTATCTTTAGTTACAACTAATCCGAAAGGAGAATTATTTTCAGATAAAAATAATTCAATAGAGTCATAGACTTCTCCAGAAATTTTTGTTCTGAACTTTGATTCTATTGGAATTGGTTTTCTCTTTATTTGCAAAATAAAATCTATTTCTTTTTTGTCTTTCCAATAAAATATTTCTGGTTCTGGACCTCTTTCTAAATTAAATTTAAATCTTATAAGATGGTCAAATAATACTCCTTCAACAACTCTTCCCAATTCATTTTCATCCTTAATTAAATTTTCATCTAAATAGTCAACAACTCCATTTCTTATTCCAGCGTCAAGAACATACACTTTGCCTTGCTTTCTAATCCTTTTCTTCCTACTGTTAGAATAGAACTGGGAACTCTGAATTAAATAAGCTTTAGTCAAATATTTTAGATAATCTCTGAGAGTTGGTCGTTGAATGTCCAATAGCTCCGCAGTTTTTGCCAAATTAAAATTCCCCCCAGAATCTTTTGAAATTAATTTAAATAAATCCTCTAACACATCCGGGTTTCTTATTCTAAAATACCTAACTATATCTTTAAAGAATATTAATTTTATTTTATCTCTTACAACCTCGCTAATTTTTGTGTAATCCTCTTCGTCTAAAAATTCAGGATAACCTCCAACTGTTAAATATCTATTAAGTTCTATCTGAATCTTATCTTTTAGAGGAGTAAGATATCCTACAAAGTTTTTAAAAGAGTCTACTAAAAATTCATAATTATTTTCCTGAACAGCAGTGATTAGATTTTCTTTTAGCTCAACTCTTTTTTTATAAAAATCTTGAGGAACTATTTCTCTATATCTTAGAACTTCTGAAAATTTTAAAGGCATCATTATCGTAGATTTAATTCTTCCTAACAACGATTCTTCTGTCCCTTTTGTAATCCATATTGAAGAAGACCCCGAAATTATAAATTTTACGTTATATCCCAAGTCATACCAATTTTTTAATATTTTCTCCCAACTTGGTACTTCTTGAATTTCATCTAGAAATAGATAATGTGTTTCTTCTAATGAATCTAAAGGTTTCTTTATTACATATTTTGAATAAGTTTCTAAAACCTCTCTAAATTGGCTGTCGGCATCTTTTAATTCGGTTTCATCAACTGAGAGGTATAATATTCTTTTTGAATCCACTCCAGAAGAAAGTAAATCTTTTATTAGTTGGTGAATCACAATAGTCTTTCCAACTCTCCTCGGACCGATGATTGAAACAATTTCTCTTCTTTCTAACAACTTTCTAATAATATGGAAATCTCCTCTCTTGAATTTATTAGTTTTTGAAGGGGGTATCTCTTTGTTATTCCACCAAGGATTATATTTATTTAAAATCCTAAGTACTTCTAATTCTTCCATATGTATCTTACAATAACCAATCTTTATAAATTTATGGTCTATATATTATACATCTTAAGTGTATAATAAGATATACAAACATTTATAGATAAGTGGATAATACATTATACATATATTAGGGCGATAAAACATGAAAAAGAAAAATTTATCATTAACATTTATTCGGATAGTTATCGGACATTAATTACTTTTCGGACTGTGTTTTAAAATAAAAAAGATTTTTAAACTAAATATTTATGAATTCTATAATGGAAATAAAAGGAAATATATTATATGCTGAAGATGATTCAACAATTAGAAACCTTCTTTCTTGCTTTATTTATGAAAAGCTTCCTAATTATGATATAGAAGTTTTTAGCAATGGAAATTCATTAAAAAATAGATTAGAAGAATTATTATCCAATAAGCAAAATGTTAAATTAATTCTTACTGACAATGATATGACAAAAGAGAATGAAGGAATAAATATCATAGAGGAATATTCTCCAAAAATTAATCTTCCTTTTATTTTGATGTTCAGGATACAATAGAAAGACAGAAGCGATTAAAGCTGGTGCTTATGGATTTATAGAAAAGCCATTTAATTTAAATGATTTTTCAGAATTAATCGAAAGAGCAATAAAGAATTATAAAAGATAATTATATTGAAGTAACAATTTTTTCATCATCCACGATTATAGTGTTTTCTGTTTGACTTACCTTTGCTCCTTTTCTCTCTAATAATTGAGGAAAATGATGAAGATTTCCATTTTCTTCTAATTGTTTTAAAGCAATTAAAGCTTTTATTCCAAATTTTTTAACAAGCCATCTAGAACAAAAAGGAAGAGTTCTGTACTCTTCTTTAATAAAATCTAAAACTTCTCTAGCATTAGAATTTCTCGGTTTTTTATCATCAGTTAACAGATAAATTCCAGAAGATTTTCCTTCATGAATTCTTCCGTCTCCATTTGTAGCAAAGGGTTCTACTGCATAAAGTCCTTTTTCTAAAATAACTATTTCCTTATCATCATAATTTGGAATTGATAATCCTGCATGTAATTCATATCTCTCAATCTGATGTCCTGTGAGATTAATTATTGGATTATATCCATAACTTTTAATGACTTCTGAAACATTTTTTCCTATTTCATTTGCAGAAATTCCTGGTTTAACTACTTCCTGCGCTTTTTGTAAAGCTTTTCTACTTGCTTCAATTAATTTTTTATTCTCCTCTGAATTTTCTAAATCCATAGAAAAAGCAGTATCTGCAATCCAGCCATCAACAGAGACTCCCAAATCAATTTTTATTAAACCATGAGCTAAGCTTTCATCATTATAAGAAGGAGTATAATGAGCAGCTACTTCATCTATGCTTAAATTTATTGGAAAAGCTAATTTTCCACCTAATTCAAATATTTTTCCTTCAACTTTTTCAGCTATTTCAAGAAGAGGAACTCCTTTTTTTACAATTTTTTCTGCATAATCTTTAGCTTGTTTAGATATTCTTCCTGCTTGAATTATTTTTTCTTTATTCATTTTATTTCTTTTAAACCAGTTAAATTAGAAGATGATTGAATCTTATCTCCTAACTGGTCAACTATCTTTATATTATATTTTTTACAAATTTCTGCTTCTGGAATTTCATAGACAAATCTGTCTCCACCTTTAGCAAAAATTATCTCTTTTCCTTTGTATTTTTCAGCAATAAATTTTATTGACTCACAGACACTTTTATCTATATCAATAGATAAAAATACTTCATCTATAAATCTTACTGATTCGAGAATTTTCTTTCTTTCTTCTTGAGGCATAAAGACTTTTCCTTTTTTTAATTCACACTGTTTATCATTATTAAGAATTGCAATTAATTTTCCATTCTCTCCGCAAAGTTTTTTTGCTAATTGTAAATATTCTATATGGCCTACATGAATTGGATCAAAATAACCTGAGATTATAACTATCTTTTTTATTTCTTTCATTTTCAAAAATCTCCTAATTTCATCTGTCTTTTTCCATCTATTATTTCCTTTAAATTTATGTTAAAAATCTGAAATAAATTCTCAACTGCAGGAAGAATTTGTCTTTCTAAATAATATTGAATATTATACTCTCCTTTCTCATCTATCAATTTTACTCTTTCTCTCACTAATTTCTTTTTTTCTCCTAATTTCAATTCAGCTATGTAATACTCAATTAAATTGCCTTGACTTATAGGAATACTTCTTTCTTTCATCTTTCTTGCTGCAATTACATGAGGAGAAATATTCTTATATTCAGATAAAGGTTTTTTCAATTGAGTTTTTATAATAAACTGCTTTTTATCTATCTCTCTTTTCTTTACTTTTTTAATGATTTCTTTAATATATTCCAAAGCCTTTTTTTCATTTCCTTCTTTTAATATCAAACTAATAACTTTATTCTGAATTTCTCTTGCTAAATTGCACCAATCTCTTCTTACTGTTTCAAAACCTCTTATTTTTAAATTTCCTTTTTCATCAATTAGTGCATATTTTTTCTTAGCTCCAATTTTTCCTGTTCTTTTTGTAACCCAAATTCCTCTTCTGAAAAATCCTTCTAATTCTAATTCCATTATTCCTGGAAGTTTTTCATTAAGTTCTTTAAGAAATTCTTTTGTTTCTAATTTTGATTTTCCATTTAATAAAAAACATATAGAATCAGTATCACTATAAATTGTTTTATAATTCTCTTTATTTATCTTATCAATAGCCTCTTTTATTGATTTTCTCGCAAATGCTGCTGTAGCTGCAGCAGCTTCTTCTTGATAATATCTTGCTCCAAAAAAACCCAAATATCCATAAGATGCATTTGCTAAAAGTTTGAAAGCGTTGCTTCTTGCTTTTTTTATAGAATCTGGTTTATTTTTTAATTCTTCCTTAAATTTTTTTCTCTTTTGAATTATTTCTTTTAGCATTTCAGGAAAAAATCCTGGTTTTTTAGAGAAATACACTTTTTTTCCTTTTATTTCTATAGAATAGGAATTTTTATTTGGCTTTTCCAGATAAGTTGATTTTGACAAATTATAAGTTACTATAACACTTCCATAACTACTCGTAAAATCAAACATCGCTATGTCTTCATAAAGTCCTGGAATAGGCTCAAAAACAAATGCACCTTCATAAGGTTGTCTTTTTCTTCTTTCTCCAATTTCATCGTATGTTGGACGTTTCTCAGGAATCTCATTGAATCTAGATAAATTATGAAGAATAAAATATTCTACATTTTTTGACATGCTATTTCTTGATATTTCAAATACTGGCTCCTGTATTATTTTTGTAAATTCTAAAATATCAGGCCAAAATTTTTCAAATAATTTATAAGTTAAAACAGAATCTTGCAAATTATAAGCGAAGTAATCTAACCAATCTTTTTCTTCTAAATCTGAAGATTTTCTTCCAATAGATTCTTTTCCAAATTCATGTTTTTCTTCTCCTAGAAATTCTTTTGAGACTTCATTTAAAGAAAGAGTTTCAGATTGCATATATTGAGAATAAGCTGTTTGAATAAATCTCAGCAAATCAACATGAACTATTCCATTAATTCTTCCTGTTACTATTGTTCCTCTGGAAAATCTAGGCTGACTGTTATCAATACCTAAAGAAAGAGCAATTTTATTTTTTACTGCTCTTGCTTTTAGATAAGGCAAATCAAAACCATCTGAGAAATAACCAGTTAAAAAATCAGGAGAAAATTTCTTAATCTCTTCTATAAATCTTTCCAGAAGCTCTTTTTCATCCTTAACATATTCTACATAATTCGGTTTTTCCTTATTAGTTTTTTTCCATGTTATAACTTTTCTAAAATTTTTTCCTACAAGAGAAACCATAAGTATTTCTCCTTCTCCTATTTTTATTTCATCACATTCTATATCATAAGCAAGAACACTCGGAGAAAAATTCTTTTTATCAAGTTCTTGAAATTTCTCAAGTTTTAAGCATAAATCTACATCTAAAATTGAATCTATTCCTCCAAATTCTTTTTTAATACCAGAGCTTTCAAGAATCTCTCCTTCTATTTCATATCTTTTTAGAGGTATTAAATTTCTTTCAATTATGTAATGACTAACAAATCCTAAATCATATCCCCTTCTTTTTTTTATTCCTTTTATTCCCAGTTTGTCTGCAATATCCTGTAAATCTTTGTAATTAGTTGCAAATATCTTCAAAGCAGTTACTTCTTCTCCAAGAAAATTCTTCTTTTTTATTTCAACTTCTTCAACTTTTGTTCTTCTTCCTTTTATTTCTAATTTTATCTTCTTTATTTTTCCAATAATCTTATCTATTTTCTTCTTCTCTAAATTATTCTCTAAAACAGCCCACATATAAACAGGACAAGAATCTATTACACATATTCTCCGATTTTTTTCATCTCTTCCAATTATTTTTATATAATTTCTATTTTCAAAATCAAAATAATCATAATCTATTGGAATAAATTCTGTTTTCATTTTATAATATACAGATAAAGCTTTATATTTTTAATTGAAATTAATAAATTGATGACTTTCCCTGAATTTTATTAATAAAAAAATCAAAAATTCTATTCATAGAACTAAGAATCTAAAATAATTATATATTTATCAGATTTTCTAAATTAATCAGGAAAAACTCTTTTTTAAAGAATTTTCTTTTAGTATTTCTTCTAATTCTTCTAAAACCTTATCTCCAAACTTCTCAATATTTCCATTTTCCAGATGATATATTCTATCTAATAAATTCCATTTTTTATCATTAATATATTTTTTTGGAGAATTAAGAATAATCTTATTAGAATAATTCAAAATATTTAAGATAAATGGCAATTTTAATTTCTCAGATTTCTCAGCAATTAATAAACCAAGAGGTTGATTCATCTCTGATTTCTCTATTTCCCTAATTAACTCTTCATAAAAATTATCTGGATTTGGAGCTGAATTACTTCTGTAGATTTCTCTTAGAACATTTTCAGCAATTATAGTTGTATCCTTCTTGCCCAATATACTAAGTTTTTCAAGCTCTTTAAATACAAAATTTTGAGAGATATCTTCTTCTTCTGAAGTTCCAATTAAAAATCTTGTATATTTCCTTATATCTGGATCCTCCAAAGATATATATTTTCCAAATAATTCTAAACTCTTAATCATTCTATTTTCATTAGTATCCAATCTAGCCATTTTATCCACTAATTTTTTTCCTAAATTGATTCTTCCACTTCCAGTTATCTCAGGTATAAAACAGTTAATTAAAGCAGCATCAAAACTATATTTCTCTAATTTATTTTCTGCCTGGAAATAATCTATAGCTATATCAATCTTATTATTTCTAGAAGTCAGATATCTATCTATCAAAATTGCATTTCTCACACTATTTTCAACTAGCAATATATTTGACATTTTAAATATGATTTCTAAAGATTAATTATTAATATTTAAAGTTTATTCTTATAAACCGCTATATTTTAATAAATTTCTAAAAAATATATTTATATATGATACTTGTTTATATTTAGATATAAAAAAAGAGAGAATTATAAAAGATGAATAAAAAAATAATAATAGGAATAATTGTAGGAATAATGGTTCTAATTGGAATTATGAGTTATCAATTTTTAAAGCCGAATTCCCAGCCTCAATTTGTTGAGGGAGAAGAAAGTTTAGAAGTAACGATTTTAGATCCAAATGATGAGCCTTTTTTAAATCTTGAAGTAGATTTATGGACATTGGAAAATCAAAATGGACCTCCTACAGCAGGATATTTAATTACAGATAGTGATGGAAAGGTTATCTTTAAGATTCCAGAAGGAGAATATTTAATCGGTTTTAATGGAAACAATTTTCCTAAGGAATTTATTAATCCTGGAAAAATACAAGTAAATGTAAAAAAAGGTGAAAATACAGAAACAATTAGATTAGAACCAAATATATAAGTTTATTTATAAAAGAAAGATTTATATACTACTCTACAATAGTTATATTATGGGATTAAGAAAAGATTTAGAGATTAAAAGAAAACCTTCATTTGAAGAAGCAAGAAATATTTTAAGAGATTATTCTGAAACAGATAGTTATCTTAAGGATCTTGCAAAATCATATATTTCTTATGATACTTATTCAGAGAATTACTCAACTCTTCTTCATATCGGAAGATATATTCAAGGATTATCTAAGAAAATAGTTAAATTAGAGCAAGAAAATAAAGTTCCAAAACAGCTTAGTCTATTCCAATAATTATTTATATTTCTAATTCTTATTTTAATAAATAAAATGGGATTAAATATTAGAGATATTATTCCAAGAAGAGAAATTGAGATTTCAGATTTAAAAGGAAGAATTCTATGTGTAGATGCATTTAATATTCTATATCAATTTCTATCAACTATAAGGCAAGTAGATGGAACTCCTTTAATGGACAAAAAAAATAGAATAACAAGTCATCTTTCAGGAATCTTTTATAGAAATATTGCTTTGCTTTCTGAAGGAATAAATTTAGTTTATGTTTTTGATGGAGAGCCTCCTAAAAATAAAATAAGAACTCACAGAATAAGAGAGGAGAGTAAAAATCTAGCTGAAAGAAGATATGAAGAAGCAAAAAATGAAGAGAATCTTGAATACATGAAAAGATATAGTAGTCAATTAGTAAGATTAAATGAAGAGATAATAAAAGAAAGCAAAGAACTTTTAGAAGCTATGAGTATAACTGTTATTCAAGCTCCTGGAGAAGGAGAAGCTGAAATAGCCCATCTCTCAAAAATTAACAAAGAAATTTATGGTTGTGTCAGTCAAGATTATGATAGTCTTCTTTTTGGAGCTGAGAAACTTATTAGAAATCTTACTTTAACAGGAAGAAGAAAAAGTTATTCTGGATACATTGAAGTAAAACCTGAAATAATAGAACTTGAAAAAGTTTTAAATTATCTTGAAATAAATTTAGACCAATTAATCTGTTTAGGAATTTTAATAGGAACAGATTATAATCCAAAGGGAATTCCTGGAATAGGACAAAAAAGAGCTTTAGATATAGTGAAAAGATATAAACAACCAATTTTTATTTTTAAAAGTGTAGAAGAGCAGATTTATAGTCTTTCAGAAAAAGATAGATTTGATTGGAAAGAGATTTTTGAATTATTCAAGAAACCAAATGTTTCTAAAGAAGAAATTAATTTCAAGAAAATTGATGAAGAAAAAATAAAGAAAATATTAGTTAAGGAACATGATTTTTCAGAAGAGAGAATTGAAAGGCAACTTATAAAATTAAGAGAAGCTGAAAGAAAGAGAAAGCAGAAAAATTTAGAATCTTGGTTTTAGAAAAATTCTAATTTTAATTTAACCAAGGAAGATATTTCTTAACATCTTTTGAAGGTGAATTTTTCTTTGGCCATTTATGCCATAAAATTCCTCCAACAATAGATAGAATTATTCCAAAAACAGCAATCAATTCTTTTTCATAGACAAAAAAACTACAACCTATTATAAATAAACCTGAGAGGAACAAGGTTTTTCCAAATCCCCATTTTATACTCATAAAAATTATTAATCCTATTATAATCAATGGAAGAATGCTATACAAAATATCTCCAGATATTCCTATATCATAGAAAAATCCTTCAAAATCAAAACTACTTCTATTTATTCCATAAGTTATTAACAAAGAGATTACAAAAGATAATATTCCTGCAGTTGATTTATTCTCTCCTTTAAATATTCTAGATAATGAGAAATTTAACAACACAAAAGAAATTATAAACACAGAAATTAAAATCATTGTAGTAGCATCAATTCTATTAAGAATATCACTAAGACCTCCTCTACTAGATCCATAATAATAAGCGCTTGTGAAATTTATTAATAACAGAAATAAGAAAATTCCCAAAAATATCGATAAACTCTTTTTTTGCATAAATAGACTAAGAAATTAGTTTTTATAAAATTATTTATTGATAAAAAGAGCAGTAGAAAATTTACAGGAAAATACTTTTGTTGGAAGAAATATTAAAAAAGATTAATACTCCTCAAGTTAAAAGAAAAATAGTCTATCTCAAATTTAAGGACATATCCCTTGCTCGAGGAATTGAGACCTTTTTATTCTATTATTTCAAATGGAGAGATTGAGACAATCGCAATAGTTTTAAATTGAATTAATTACAAGTATTATGAGAGGTTATTTAATTTTTTAAGATGAAAACTCCAAAATCATTTGATATTCTGGGAAATATTGCTATAATAAGATTTCCTGAGAATTTTAAGAAAGAAGAAAAGAAAAGATTTGCTGAGGAGATTTTGAAAAATAAAAGCATTAAAACTGTCTTAGAGAAAACAGGAAAAATTAAAGGAAGACTAAGAAAACAGGATACAAAATATATTGCAGGAGAAAAAACAAAAGAAGTTCGATATAAAGAAAATAATTGCATTTTTAGATTTAATATAGATGAAGTTTATTTTTCTCCAAGACTCAGCAATGAAAGAAAGGAGATTGCAGAGAAGATAAAAGATAATGAAGAAGTTTTAGTTATGTTTGCAGGAGTAGGTCCTTTTTCTATAGTTATTGCTAAGAATTCTAATGCAAAAAGAGTTTATTCAAATGAGATTAACAGAAAAGCCAATGAATATACTAAATTAAATATTGAATTAAACAAAGTAAAAGATAAAGTAATTTTACTGAAAGGAGATATAAAAAAAGTTGTTAATAAAATTGACTCATTTCATTCACAAATTAATAAAAAGTTAATTAATAGAGAAAATGCTAATTTATTATTAAAAGATTCTAATCAATTTTCACATCAGCAAGACAAATTTGATGATTTAAAAATTCCTACAAAATTCAATGTGATAGTAATGCCTCGTCCTCAACTTAAGAATACTTTTCTAAAAGAAGCTTTTATACTTTCAAAAAAAGGAACAAGAATTTATTATTATGATTTTTGTAGAACTAATGAAATTCAGAAAATTATCAATAAAATAAAAGAAAATGCTAAGAAATCAAAAAAGAAAATTAAAATTCTAAATATGAAAAACGCTGGAGAAATTGCTCCTTACAAATTTCGTGTTAGAATTGATTTTAAAGTAGTTTAATTATTTAGAAATATTTCTTATAGAAATTTTCTGCTTCTTCAATTACTTCTTTTCTAGTAATTGGAATTCCTGGAGAATATCTCCTTTTTTGAAAATCTCTTATTATTTCCTCACCTATCAAATTTTCTATAAAATAAGGAAATTCTATTTTCTCTGTCAAAATCTTTTTCATTTTATTCTTATAAATTTCTTTTTCCATTATTGCTAATACAGAATTTAATCTTTCTAAAATCCTTTTTCAACATTTAAAGCGGAAGGATCTTCTCCTCCATGCCAAGTAAATCTTGGGCGAATTCTCACAGGATAAATTCTCTCTGAGTTATCATCTAAGATTATAGCACTACCTTTTAAATTAGGTAAGTCATCCATATAACTTTTTATACTTCCCATAAGATAACTTTGCATAATATAATTAAGAGCTTCTAAATCTGGTTTTGCTGTAACTCTATGAGCAATAACTATATCAGATTGAGTCATAACATCACGATGTATTTGTCCTGGCTGTTGTGTTGCTAATACCATAGAGATTCCAGGTTGTCTTCCTTCTCTCAGCAACTGAACTAATGCATCAGTCGCTGATGTTTTTCCTTCTAATGGTAAGAATTCGTGAGCTTCATCAATAAATATCCAAACTAATGGTTCTTCTTTTTTCTCATAAGAATTATAACTAAATCTATGAGATATAGAATCTATCTCCTCTTTTTTTCTAGAGAACATTCTAGAATTGAAAATCTTTCTTGAAATTAAGCTTATAACTAAAGCTCTTACATTAAAAGCTCCCACAGAATTATAAACACTTAAATCCATCACTGACGTTTCTCCAGCATTAATTAAATCTCCAACTTTAGTAGCATCTTCCTTATTCTTTGCAAAAATTCCCCAAGTATTAGCTGCCTCAAATAAAGAAACTGCTGCATTTTTGTTTTCTTTTGAACTACTCTCATCTTTTTTCAAATCTGAGATTATATCATAAACTCCAAAATCTCCTTTTTCTTTTAAGGAAGTTATTGTCTTCTCAATTAAAACTGAAATAGGATTTATAATATTCAAACCAAAAGTTATAATCCAATCTTCTGCTTCTAGTTCTGTAACATCTAAAGCAAAAGGCTCATCTATAGGAAGTCCTTTTTCAACATAAGTATCATAATGTCCAAATGGAACAAAGATTTTCACAGGAAGATTTTGATTTCCTAAATTCCACTCACTCAGAAGGTTTTTATCTTTCTCATTTCTAAACTTCATTGTCCAGTATATTCCCATAGTATCAAAAATCAAAGAGGCTATATTTTTACTAACCTCCTTCGGAAGACTTGAAAGTCCTTCTGCTAAAACTCCTAATGTATAAGATTTTCCTGAATTATGTGAAATTATTCCATTTGTAACAAAAGAATGGTTTTTATCTACAGTCAAATCATAGACTTTTTTTATTCCTGCAATCTTAGAGATTTTTTTAATTTTTATACAAACTAAATTTTCAGAGAGATAATAGGTTTTTCTTTTTCTTGTATTGTATGGTTTATGAGTTAATAGTCTTTCTTTTTTAAAAGGATTATCAAAACCTATTTTTTTATAATTTTCAATAGAAATATTGTCTGTTATAAATAGCCTGAAATTAGGGCAGATTTTACCATTACATTTTGAATTTTTATTTCTGATAACAGATTCTATTTTAAAATGTGTTAGTAATATTTGGAGTTGTTCCAAGAATTTTCTCGATTTTGAAGAATAATCAATGGTTTTACATTTTTTATCAATATAACCATCACAATCAAATAATGCTTTGATAAATTCTGATTTAAACTTATTTGAACTTTGAAAAACAACATCAGGTATTTCTATCAGATGCGATTTTAATCCTTTAGGAATTCCCAAATCTATAAATTTATTTGCTATTTTCTGTTGTTTGGTTTCAACAATTTCACAATTGCAATCATTTCTTTTATATCTCTTTACAATTATTTTAAATTCCTTTTCAAAATCTTCTTTAGCTTGTTTTAAAACTTCATCACATGCATTGTTTATTCTTATCCGAGCTTTTGTTCCATTATACCAATAGCCTCTCTCATCCTTAAATTTCCCATTTCTAATATTAATTGTTCCGTCTGCTAAAATATAACCTAATAATCTAGCTATTCTTAAACTTTCTGAATCTTTTTTAATTTCTGGAAGAATTGTGGAGACAACTATCTTATCTTTTACTTTCAGGTCACAGGCTCTTTTATAAAACTTGTATTTTCCATATGAAGAAAGTAATGGATGTTCCTTTGTTAGTTTGATAAGTCTTCCATCTATCAATTCAATTTCAAGAAGTTCTTCATTATTAATAGGATATTCTAAAAGTCTTGCTGTTTCCCATTCAAACTTTTCTTTTTCTTTGTTAAATGATAAAATTTTGTCTTTTTTTTCATCAAATTCAGCTATTTTTTTATAACCCTTATTTGTAAAAACAAAAGAATCTCCAGTAAGACAGCCTCTCTTTCCTGCAACTAAAACAATATGACTTCTAGCAACATCCATAAAAATTTTATTGCTTAAAGAAGTGTATTGTCCCATTTTAACATAGCTTTTTCCTACAAAAGTAAGTCCTCTATTTCCAAATATCTTTTTATCAGAATCATTTCTTCCTATAGTTACATCATAAGACATTTTATTTTATATAAAAGAATTTCATTTTGATAAATCTTTCGTAAATATATAGAAGACTATATTTTAAAGTTTTTAAATCTAAATTAAAAGTAAGAAATTTAATCTTTTTATAAAAAATCTGTTTTAAAAAGAAATTTAAATTAGTGAAATTTATATTATTTTATAGGATAATGAAAAAAATAAAAAATATAATAATTTTTTCTCTGATAGTCTTATTTATAATCTTTTTAATGGTCTTTTTTATTTTTATAAGTCCTGAAGAAATCGTTAGAAAAATAGGAGTTAATAATTCCTATCTTTTTGTGTTTTTAGTTTCTTTTCTAGCAGGCTTCTCTGCTTGGACTTCTTTTTCAGTAATTTTAGTATTGTTTACTTTTGTTTATGGAGGAATTAATCCATTCTATCTTGGAATTATCTCTGGTTTTGGTCTAATAATTGGAGATATAATTATGTTTATTTTAGGTTCTAAAGGTAGAAGTTCAATTAGTGGTAAATGGAAAAAAAGACTAGATAAACTTGCAATTTTTTTTAAAGGAAGATTTAACAAATTTCTTCCTTTTCTTATATATCTATATTTGAGTATTAGTCCATTTCCAAATGATTTTTTAATAATTTTCTTAACAATCATTAAATATCCTTTTAAAAGATTGTATATACCATTAATTTTAGGTGATTTAACATATCCTTTAATTCTTACTTTTTTAGCATCAAAAGGAATTTCTTTACTCTAAAATATTTTATTGTTACTTTAAAGATTTCATCTCAATTTCTGATAGTATTTTATGAATAGTAGGATTATTCTTTTCCAAATTTTTTTTAGTCTTTTTTGAATTATAAAAATTATCAAAACTATTTGCAATATATTCTCTTGGATTATTATAATATCTATCTACAAAAGGTTCTTTTTTTACTGCTTCCAATACTCTTTTAGTTTCAGATAAAGGCTTTCCAAAAAAATACCATCCAATTTGATAATCATAATTATGACCATATTCATGCAAAGTATGATCATCCTCTCCAACATAATTTCCTTTAACTCCTATAAAAGAGGATCTTGAAACAGGATCATAACAAGCACTCAAATCATCATAAGTATATTTCTTCCAATTGCTAGGTTTTACACCTTTCATTAAAGACATCTCAGAATTGTGAGTTAAAGGGCCATTAAAGAAAATAATTCTACCTCCTTCTTCATCAATTATTTCTTGAATTGAATCAGGAACTTTTTCAATTTGTGATAAATATAAATCTACTTTTTTATCTCTTTTAACTCCGTTTCTAAATTCTATTTTTGGAGTATACTTATTAAAAGAAATTTCTTTCTTTACTTTCTTTTCTTTTTTTGATTCTGGAGTATATTGATTAAAAGAATATTTATCTTCAAAATTCTGATTTAAATTTGTTTTAAGTATAGGATATTCTGTTATTGGAGGAATTATTAATGATTCTATCCTTTTTTCTATATTATCCATTCTTAAATCTACTTTTTTTTCTATATTTTTCATATTTGATTCAACTCCTCTCTTTATATCATCTGAGACTAAATGCATTCTCCACTCCATTTTACTCAAAGTTAAACTTGCTTCTTCTTCTATTCTATGTATAGGTGCGCAAGAAGATGCTAATAGAATAGTTGCAGCTAAATAAGAAAGACCCACATTTTGAAATCTCATAAAAGTATTTTTCATTTAAACACTTAAAAAAGAATAGTTTTTAAATATTTATATTTATTACTATTATATAATGATTACTCTTATTTTACAAAATTAATTGATAAAATTACTATAAGATAAACAGATAAAATAAGAACATATTATATTAATTATGTTTTTATAGACAATAATTATATAAAAAACAAAAAGATTAAAAATACTTATGGATTTGAAGAAATAAAGAGGTATCTAAATGGAAAACGGAATTAATCTAAGAAAAAAGTTAATTAGTCATAAGAAGTTAGCTCAAGAAAGAACAATTTTGGCTAATGAAAGAAATACTCTCGCTTATGTAAGAACAGGTTTTGCTTCTTTTGCTTTAGGAATTGCTCTAATCAAATTATTTGAAGAACATATAAAATATGTTTATACAGGTTATGGTACATTGAGTATTGGTGTAATCTTAATTTTAGTTGGAGTGATTTATTATCCTTTAAGGAAAAAAAAGATTTTATCCTATTAATTTCTTAAACAAATTTTATTTTTTAAACAAATTTTATTTTTTAAACAAATTTTATTTTTTAAACAAAGCCTTCACTATCCAAAACTTTTTAAATAGTTTTTTCTATATCTCTTAATGGATGAGAGAGATGAAGAAGAAAAGAAAGAAAATTACGAAGAGAAAAAAATAGATTCTGAGGAAAAAAAAGAAGCGAATTATTCTAAAGAAAATACAAATTCTAATAAATCACAAAGATATACTGAATCTTTAAGAAAAAATCCATGGATTGTTTCTACTTTAGCTCTTGGAATTTTAAGTTTAATATTATTTACAGGAAATTCTGGAATGACAGGAGAAGTAATCTCCGAAGATAAAATTGAGGAAATAACTATGAACTTTATAAGTTCTATGACAGATGATGCAGAATTTCTAAAAGCAGAATCATATAATGATTATATATATGAAGTCGCTCTTTCTTATCAAGAAAACGAAATTCTTCTTTATATAACAAAAGATGGAAAATATTTAATTCAAGGATTAACTCCTTTAGGAGAATTTGAAGAAGAATTAGATAATTCTGAAGAAGAATCTGAATCAATTCCTCAAGAAATTCCAAAATCTGAAAAACCTGAAGTTGAACTTTTTATCATGAGTTATTGCCCCTACGGAGTTCAAGCTGAGAAGGGAATAATACCAGTATTAGAACTTCTAAAAGATAAAGTAGATTTTAGAATGAGATATGTTTCTTATTTAATGCATGGAGAAAAAGAAGCTGAAGAAAATTTAAGAGAATATTGCATTCAAGAAATTGCTTCAGATAAATATATTGAATATATGAATTGTTATTTAGAAGGAGATGGAGTTGAATCAAATGGATATATTATGAACGGAAATGATATAGATAAATGTTTAACTCAAGCAGGAATCGATAAAGAAGAATTAGAAACTTGTATGTCTGAAACAGACGAAGAATTTTCAATAACTGATAATCTAAATTCTGGAGAAACTTATCCTAAATTTAATATTGATGCAGAATTAAATAAGCAATATGGAGTTCAAGGAAGTCCTAGTTTAGTTATTAATGGAATCTTACTGGAAGTTTCTAAAGAAGGAAACTATGAATTTAATGAAGAAAAGATAGCTTATAGCAGAAGTCCAGAAACATATAAGAAAATCATTTGTTCTCTATTCTCAGAGATTCCAGAAGAATGTAATACAGAATTATCATCTGAAACTCCAAGTCCTTATTTTGGATGGGAAAGCTCTGGAACTACAACAACTGCTCAGTGTTAAGATAAAAAATCTTTCTGAAGAGAATTATTAAAAAATTATTGTTTAAGATAATCAATTTCTTCTTTATCTAATCTAATTTCTTTCATAATAGCTGGATTTGAGATTATAATATTTTTTATTATAGGAAATTCATTCATCGCTCTTTTAGAACCTATATGCACATATTTTGCATATTTTTGAGATATTGATTTCTTTCTTCTTGTTTTTTGATTATTGAGCCAGATTTTAAGAATTCTTGAAGGTCTTTTGTAGTTTGTAAATCCCATTTTTATTCCTTTTTTTGATGCAGAAATGCCATAACTTAAGAAGAAATTTTCATAGACAAGAAATCTCCAATATTGTTGTTTGTATATTCTTCCTCTAAAAATATCTGCTCTACTTAAAATATTATAAGCTCTAGCTAACTCTTCTCCTGAATATTCCAAAGGAATATTTTCTTCAATCCATAATATTATTTCATCAATAGATAAATTAACAGCATCAAAGATTCTAAGAGTTTCATCAACAGGTTTTCCTTTAAATACATGTCTTAATGCATTAAAAATATCCACCTCTCTATCTCTTTCATAGAGTTCAATTAAAGAAGAGTCTTTTATACTTGAAAAAGCATGCAAATCATTTATAGCAGCCCTTATATCTCCTTTAGCTCTTATAGATATACTAGTTATTATATTATCATTAAGAAACAACTGCTCTTTTTCTAAAATATCTATAAGTATTTCTTTTATTATCTTATAAGGAACTTCTCTTACTTTAACTAATTCTGATTTTTGCCTTAAAGAAGATAATTTTTTGTTCCATATATCGTTAGCAGTTATAATAATTGGAAAAGACGCATTTTCTATTAGAGACAACAACTCAGATAATCCTCCTCTTTCTATACTAGAGATTCCGTCAACTTCATCAACCAAAATAAGCTTTTTTTTCAGAAACAAAGATTTTTGTTCTAATGCCGGCTTCAAAGTTTCTTGAAGTTTGTTTTTATTTCTTAAATCAGAAGCATTTAACTCAAAGATTTCTGAATTAAGTTCATTAGAGATAACATGAGCTATGCTAGTTTTTCCTGTTCCCGGAGAACCATAAAGGACTAATGCTTTTTTTGAAGGGAAATTTTTTATAAAATCTTTTACTTTATCAACTGCAATGTCTTGTCCTTTTATATCCTCAAATTTCTTAGGGCGATATTTCTCAGTCCAAGTTGTCATTTTGAATTTTATTCTTTTCCTAAACCTGCCAATACAAAGCTAGCTAAAAGAGATTGTAATTGTATGAAAGGATCAGAACCTTCTATTATTCTAAATTCTATTTCTCCTGTTTTTTCAGTTAATTTAACTTTTATCTCTGGTTCAACTGGAAGATTCCAGATTTCTTTTTGAATAGCTTTAATAACATCTTGTCCGGAAATACTTTCTTTAAGCATAACATCAAGAAGTTTTTCTCTTGATTTGTGAAAATCTCCAGATAATGCATAATCTAAAACAACTTTTATGTCTTTAGGCTTTGCTGAAGATATTATTGTAGAAACTAATTCTGTAGTAATAGAAGGTGAGACTGATGCTGTTGATTGCAAAAGATTTATTGCTCTTCTGCAGTCTCCTTCACTTCCTTCGTATAAAATTTCTGATACTTCTCCATTTAGATTTAAATTTTCTTTTTCTACAATTCTTTTTATAACTTTTTCTATATCTTTTTTTTCAAGAAGTTTAAATCTAAAAATAGCACATCGAGATTGAATAGGATCAATAATTTTTGAGGAATAATTACAAGAAAGTATAAATCTACATGTTGCAGAATAATTTTCCATAGTTCTTCTTAATGCCTGTTGCGCTTCAGGAGTTAATGCATCTGCTTCGTCTAAGAATATAACTTTAAAATCGACATTATTCAGAGATTTTGTTCTTGCAAAATTTTTTACTTTTTCTCTTACTACATTTATTCCTCTCTCATCTGAAGCATTCAATTCAAGATAGCTATCTCTCCAACGCTCTCCAAATAGTTTCTTTACTACTATTAAAGCTAAAGTTGATTTTCCTGTTCCAGCAGGTCCTGCAAACAAAAGATGAGGAATATTCAGAGAGTCTGTCAAAGCTTTTACCTTCTTAATAATATCTTCCTGTCCAACAACCTCAGAAAAATCACTCGGACGATATTTTTCTGTCCATATTTCGCTAACCATAATCTCTATAGAAGTAATTTACTTATAAAGATTATTGTAGTAAAAATTATCTAAATCCAGAAATTCTATTTGCTTCTTGCTTTTTTCAGTCTTCTCTTTCTCTTCTCTTTCTTAAGCCTTTTACGCTGCCATTTCCAACGCATTTGCCCTTTCTTTTTCCATCTTCTACTTGAACGTTTCATAGAATGAAAAAGAAAAAATTAGTTTTTAAAGTTTGTCATATTTTTTCTTTATCTTAAGAAATAGAAAATTTTATTTTTATTTATCTACTTTTTTTAACTTCTCTTTTTTCACAATATTTCTCAATTGGACAGATACTGCATTTTGGAGAAATAGGAGCACAGATACTTCTTCCATGAAGAACAAGCAGAGCATTTACCTCTTTCCAGTATTTCTCAGGAAGGATTTTCATAAGTTCTATTTCAGTCTCTTCTGGTTTTTTAGTGTTTACGAAACCTAATCTATTTGAAATTCTATGAACATGAGTATCAACTGGAATAACATTCTGATTAAAAGCAAAAGATAAAACTATATTCGCTGTTTTAGGTCCCACTCCTTTTAATTTTAGCAATTCTTCCTTACTTTTAGGAACTTCTCCTCCATAATCTTTAATTAAAATCTTAGAGATATTTTTTATAATTCTAGCTTTTTTCTTATAATGACCTGAACTATAAATTAATTTTTCAATTTTCTCTATTGGTAAACTTACAATTTTTTTAGGAGTATCTGCTACAGAAAAAAGTTTTTCTGATGCTTTCTTTGTATTTGAATCTTGAATTCTTAAACTCAATAAGCAGGAGATTAGAATTTTAAATGCATTCGGCTTTTTTCTCATTTCATTCAAAGTAGTTCTTGAATTACTATCATAAAATTTACCAAGAATGTCCATAATTTCAGAGATTTTTTTCTTATCCATAATTCTTTAATAACAATTTGTAAGAACTTTAATTTTATTTTTTCTTAGTAAATTTACAGAATTCTTCATAGATTTTCCTCCTAAAAAACATGCCACTAATTTCTTTCTTTTCTGAAACTTCAACAATTCTTTCGCAACTTCCTCAGGTTCTGTCATTGTCTGAGAAGTTAATACAACTAATATTAAATCATAGAAATTTTCTTTTTCAAGTTCCTTTAAAATTTTTCTGTAATTCTCTGCAGTTGCTGTTCCCAATAAATCAATGGGATTACTTTTAATTTCTCCAGGAATCTTTGCTATCTCAAAACCATTTTTTTTGCACAAATCTGTTATTATAGCTCCTGCTCCTCCTGCATTTGTTATTATAATTATCTTATTTTTATCTTTTTCTGGTTTCAAAAATTTTTGTTCTTTATTTTTTATAGCAGAATAAAGTGTTTCTTTTGTTAATATTCCTGCTTGTTTAAATGCTCCCTGATAAATTTTATAATCTGTAGCTAAACTTCCTGTATGACTAACAGCTGCTTCAGAACCTTCTTTGCTTTTACCTACTTTTACAGCAATTATTTTCTTTTTTGATTTTTTACATATTTCTATAAATTCTTTTCCATTCTTTATCTTCTCTACATATAAAATTATTTTCTTTGTTTTTTTATCTTTTTCAAAATATTTTATAAAATCAACAAATGACAAATCAGCCATATTTCCTAGACTTACAAAACCAGAATATTTAGCTTTCTTTTGGTCTGATAAGCAACTCCACAAAGCTCCACTTTGACTTATAAAAGCAACAGAACCTTTTTTCACAGAACTTTTAGCAAAAGTAGTATCTAGATTTATATAAGGATTAGCAATTCCAAAACAATTAGGTCCTAGAAGATTCATTTTATATTTTCTTACTATTTTTACAATCTCTTCTTCAGATTTTTTATCTCCAATTTCAGAGAATCCAGAGGATACAATTATAATGTTCTTTATCTTTTTCTTTCCACATTCTTCCAATATTTTTATTATTGTTTTCTTAGGAGTTGCTATCAAAGCTAAATCTATTTTAGATTTATAATCTATCACAGAAGAATATGCTTTCTTATTTCCAATCTCTTTTCTTTTAGTGTTTATAGGAATAATTTCCCCTTTAAAATTCTCTAATTTTCTCATTAAAATATTTCCTACTTTATTTCTGGAATCAGAAGCTCCTATAACTGCGATTGTTTTCGGATTAAAAAATAAACTTAAATCTCTTTTTTCCATAAAATAAATTCAGAAAACTATATATAAATAAGTTTTCTATTTTCTTTATGATTTATAATGAGAGAAAAGCAAAGGAATTATTAAAAAAAGAGGGTTTTCAAATTCTAAAATCTTTTTATGTCTCAGAAATATCTCAGATTAAAAGGATATTCAAATATTTGAAATTTCCTCTTGTAGTTAAGATTTCTGGAAGAAGTATTTTTCACAAGAATAGAGTTAATGGAGTTATTTTGAATATAAACAGTTATGAAGAAATTTTAGATGCTTTTGGAAAAATGAAAAGAATAAAAGGCTTTGAAGGAATAGTTCTTCAAGAACAGATAAAAGGAAAAGAGGTTTCTCTAGGTGTGAAAAAGACTATTGAATTCGGACATGTAATTGGAGTGAGCTCTGGAGGAATAGATATTGAGAAAATTAAAGATATTAGTTTTAGAGTTATTCCTATTAATAAAAAAAATGCTAAAGAAATGCTTAATGAAACTGAAATCTCAAAAAAATTAAATAAAAAAGAAAAAGAAATAATTGAGAAAAAAATTCTAAAATTAAACTCTTTTGTAAAGAAATATAAGAAAATCTTGGAGTTAGATATAAATCCTATAATAATAAATAATAATTTCTGTAGAATTATTGATTCTAAAATTATATTTGAAAATTAAAAGAGAATTTCTTACAAAAATTAGGAAAATAAAATTGTCTCCTAAAAATTTAAATAATGTTTAATCTTATTTTCATTAAAATGAGGTTGAATTTTCTTATAGGAGGAGAAGCAGGACAAGGAATTAACAAAATCTCTAAGATTGCTTCAAAGATATTAACAAAATTAGGTTACTTCACTTTTAATTATAGAGATTATCAAAGTCTTATTAGAGGAGGACATAATTTTAATATACTCTCAATATCAGAAAAAGAAATATTCAGTTCAGATAAGGAATTAGATGGAATAATTGCTTTAGATAAAAGAACAATTGAATTACATAAAAAAGATTTGAGAAAATCAAGTTTTATTTTAGATGGAAATAAATTTCTAAATTTAAAGAAAAATATTAATATTGCTCTTTTGGGTTCTTTTATGAGTCTGTTAGGAATAGAAAAAGAATTTTTAGTAGAGATTGTGAAAAAAGAGTTTAAAGATAAAAAAGCAATAGAAGCAGTAAAAACAGGATTTGATTTAGAAAAGAATAAATTTAATTTAAAGAAATTAGAAAATAAAATAAATCTTATAGATGGAAGTGAAGGAGTTGTTATTGGAGCAATTAATTCAAATTTAGAGATTTATATTGCTTATCCTATGACTCCTGCTACAGGAGTTATGAAAGGACTTGCTAAAGAAGCTAATAAAAAAAGATTAAAAGTTTTTCAAGCAGAAAATGAAATAGCAGTTATTAATTCTGGTTTAGGAGCAAGTTTTGCTGGTTCTACTGTAATGATAGGAACTTCAGGAGGAGGTTTTGATTTAATGTCAGAAGGATTAAGTTTCCAAGGAATGTCAAAAATACCTTTAGTAATTTATTTAGCAATGAGATCAGGACCTGGAACAGGAATTCCCACTTATACTAGTCAGGCAGATTTAAACATCGCATTAAGAGCAGGACATGGAGAATTTCCAAGGATAGTTATTGCTCCTGGAGATGCTTTAGAATGCATAGAAAAAACAAACGAGGCGTTTTATTTCTCTCAGAAGTTTAATTGCCTATCTATAATTTTAAGTGACAAACATATCGCTGAATCAACTTACAGTTTTTCTAAAGATTCTCTAAAATTTTTAAAATTTCTTAAGATATCAAAGAACAGAAAAATTCCTGGAATAAAAAACTATCCAGTTAAAGTTAGTGGATATGAACATGATAAATATGGAAATACTATTGAAGACGAAGAAACAGCTATTAAAAACGCAGAATTAAGAATAAAGGAATATAAAAGAATAAAAGAAGAGTGCAGAGAATTTGAAACCTTTAAATTATATGGAAAAAAAGACAATAAAAATCTAATAGTAGGATGGGGCTCAACTAAAGGAGCAATTAAAGATATTGTTGAAGAAGAAAATTCAAATTGCAGATTTCTTCAAATTATTTACTTAAAACCAATGTCAGATAAAATAAAAAAAATATTAGAGAAATCTAAGAATATTATTTTAGTCGAGAATAATTCTACAGGGCAATTAGGAAGATTGTTAAGAGAAAAAACAGGAATAAAAATTCCAGAAGAAAACAGAATTCTCAAATATGATGCACGTCCTTTCAGCAGAGATAAATTAAAAAAAGAAATTAAAAAAAGATTAAAATGAAATCCTCTAATTTTGCAACAAAACAGCTCATAACTTGGTGTCCTGGATGTCTTAATCTATCTATTTTAGAAGCTGTAAAAAAAGCTTTAGCAGATTTAGTTAATTCAGGAAAATATTCCAAAAAAGAATTTGTTGCTGTTACAGGAATAGGATGTCACGGAAAAATTTATGATTATTTAGATATAAATGGATTCTATGGCCTTCATGGAAGAGTATTACCAGCAGCATTAGGAATAAAGATAGGAAATCCTAAACTAAAAATTATCGGATTTGCAGGAGATGGAGATACATATGCAGAGGGAATGTCACACTTCATCTCTGCTTTTAGATACAATGCAGATATAACCTTAATTGTTCATAATAATCAAAGTTTTTCTTTAACAACAGGACAGGCGACTCCAACTTCTCAAAAAGGATACAAAAATAACATAAATCTAAAAGGAGAATTTAATGAACCTATTAATCCTCTGAGATTAGCATTAGCTTCAGGAGGAACATTTATAGCCAGATGCAATCCAAGAGACATTAATCACACAGCTTCAATTATTAAAAAAGCAATAAAACATAAAGGTTTCTCTTACATTGAAATGATGCAAGAATGTCTAATGTTCAACAAAGAGATGAATAATTTGGAAAAACTAACTTATAAAATTCCTGACAATTCTAATTATAAAAAAGCTCAGAGATTAGTTGAGAAATGGAATTATAATTCTAAAAAAGCGAAAATACCCATAGGAATATTATATCAGTCAAGAAAACCTATTTTAGAAGATAAATGGAATTAATCTAAAATAAAAATTATTTAACTTCTTTTATTAACTCTATATCTTTTCCTTTTCTACTAACTCCAATTCCTAAAGTTTCTAATCCTGGAATTATTTTATGCTTTGGAAATATTTTTCTTAAATTATAAACTCCTGCATCACAAGCAAGAACTATTTGGACATTTCCATGAAGTTGATTCTTTTGTAATTGATTTCTATCACAAGGTGTTCCTATCAAATCTGTATCAATTACTTTAAATCCATCTTTTTTCAATTTAGAAGCTAGATTATTAAGAGCTTTCTCTCCTCCTGTTCCACAGACTCTTGCACACATATTACAAGAAATAATTCCAATTCTGTCTGATTTTTTAAGTTCTTTTTTTATTTCATTGTAAGAACGGGATTTTGTTATAATCATTTTCAACTCTTTTATTATAAATAGAAAAGAGCATTTTTAAATTTTTTGAGGAAAAGCAAAATTTATTTTTTATTACTTTTTTATTTTTAAATTATAGTTAATTCTGATTAAAAAACTAATTTGATATATTAAAAGAATTCGAATAAGAAAAATTTTTAAGGACCACCTATCGGACCACTATCCCCACTAGTTCCTGTTGATTGCATTTTAAGATCAGTAATCATGCCATCATTACAATACAAAGCTGTTCTTACCTTATAATCACAGTAATAACCACCACATTCCATATTCGCCGCTGTTGTTACATAATTAGAATATTTCCAACCTACCCAATTACAAGCCGTCGAACCTCCAGTACTTATTCCAGTTAATCCACTTCCATCTCCGACAAATGCATTAGCGGTCATTGTTCCAGAAGC
>CAYTGG010000004.1:0-47454 GCA_964437455.1 Candidatus Woesearchaeota archaeon
TTTATATTGTAGATTAACTGGTTGTTCAATGAGTGGTCAATTAACAATGTCAGGAACTTCAGCAAATATCGCCTTAGGTTCAAATTATCTTTCAGGCGATGGTGGTGATGAAGGAGTTTTTGTCAGTAGCACAGGTGACATTGGTATTGGAACAGCAAGTCCTTTATCTAAACTTCATATAAGTGGAAATTATAGTCTAAATGCATATGAAGCAAATGAACTTATTGTAAGAGCACCTTATAATTCTAATTTTACTGATTATAGAAAAGTAGGATTAACCTTATCTTTTGATTCAGATGCTGATGCTCATGCTTCAGACCAACATTCAGCAGGTATTTTTGCTGAGTCAGAATCTAATTGGGCCAATGATGTTGGTCTTTCTTTTTATACTAGAGATACAGTAACTTCTCCTTATTTCACTGAAAAAATTAGAATTGATAGTAGAGGAAATGTGGGTATTGGAAATTCAGATCCTTCTTACAAACTTGAAGTTAATGGAGATGTTAATTTAAGTGATATTCTATATGTAGAAGATTCTAACAGAGTTGGAATTGGACATAATAATCCAAGCTGTGAATTAGATATTTTAAGTTCTAGTTCAACATTTACTGGAATAGAACTAGTGAATACTGATGTTTCAACAAGAGGATGGTTTATAGGTGCAAACAGCAATTCAACTACTTATGGTCCATCTAAAGGATTTATAATAAGAGATACTACAGTAGGTCGTACAGACTTTGTTATTGAAAAATCAGGAGATATTGGAATGGGAACTTTTAATCCTATTGGAAAATTACATGTAGCACCAACTGAATTATCAAATATGCATTATCCTTCATATGGTAATGTTCTGAAATTAGAGAATACTAATACTATGCTTCAAATAATAGGAGACTATTCTTCAGCAGTAATGTCTCATATTCTTTTAAGTGGAGCTTCTGATTCAGGAAATAATACTCACTGGTTTATTAATCATTTTGGGCCACATGCTAATGATCGTTTCTCTATTGGATATAAAGAGAGTACTGAAACACTTTTTTCTCCTATAGAAAATCTTGCTGAACATTTTTCAATAACTCCAGAAGGTAATGTTGGAATAGGAGATACTACTCCAGATTATAAATTAGATGTTGTTGGTTATGCTGGAAAGACTGGAGGAGGTTCATGGTCAGATTCTTCTGATATAAGATTAAAAACAAATATTACTGATTTAGATGATGCTTTATCAAGAGTATTAGAATTGTCTCCTAAAGAGTATTATAGATTAGATAGAGAAGAGAAAGAGATAGGTTTAATCGCTGACGATGTTTTAAAGATATTTCCTAAATGGGTTGGAGAAAGAAATCCAACAGAAGAAGAACTTGATAAGGGCTTATTTGAAGAAGATGATAAAGTTAAGATTTTGACTTTCCCTAACGAATTTAATGCTGTAATTGTTGAAGCTGTTAAAGAGTTGAAAGAAGAAAAAGATACTGAAATTCAAGAACTTAAAGAAGAGAATAGAAAATTGAAAGAGTTAATTTGCCTTGAATATCCAGAAGCAGAAATTTGTAAAACAGAGTAGATTTATTTTAATTAATTTTTTAAACTGCTTAATCTTAATTTCTTTATGAAAATATTATTACTACATTGTGATTATCTGAAATTTAAACCTCTGAAAAAAGCTTTGAAAGAAATTGAAGATTTATCAGAGAAAAAAACTGTTAATGTGAAAGAACCTTTGGTAGTTATGATTGCTGTTGAAAAGTATGATAATAATTCTGATGAGGTTGTAAAAGAACTTATTAAAAATATTTCTGAAATAGCAGAGAGAATTAATGCTAAAAATATAGTTTTGTATCCTTATGCTCATCTGTCTAAGAATTTAGCATCTCCTGAAAATGCTATTGGAATTCTAAAAAAAACAGAAGAGGAAATTAAGAAAATAAAAAATTTCAAGATTTTTAAAGCTCCATTTGGATACTATAAAGAATTTGAGATGAAAGTCAAAGGACATCCTCTTTCTGAATTAGCAAGAGAAATAAGAATAGATAAAGAAGAATATGATTATAAAAAACTTTTAAATGAAATTTCAAAAACAAAACTAGATACTTCAAAATTAAAAGAAAATGACCATAGAATTATAGGAAAAGAAATGGATTTGTTCTCTTTTAATGAAACAGCTCCTGGAATGGTATTTTGGCATAATGATGGTCTTATTATATTTAATGAATTAATTAATTTCTGGAGGAAAGAGCATAAAAAAGCAAATTATCAAGAGATAAAAACTCCTCAGATTTTAGATAAAAGACTTTGGCAGATTTCAGGTCATTGGGAAAAATATAAAGAAAATATATTTCTAACAGATTATGAAAATCGGCAATTTGCTGTGAAACCAATGAATTGTCCTGGAGGAATACTAATATACAAAAACAAACCAAAAAGTTATAGAGATTTACCTTTAAGAGTTGGAGAATTGGGAGTGGTTCATAGACAAGAATTAAGCGGAGTTTTAGGAGGATTATTTAGAGTTATTCAATTTACACAAGATGATGCTCATGTATTTTGCACAGAAAAACAACTTGAACAAGAAATCTTTGCAGTAATGGATTTAGTAGATATTCTTTATTCTAAATTTGGATTTAAATATACTCTGGAATTATCTACTCGTCCTGAAAAAAGAATAGGAAGTGATAGAGATTGGAATAAAGCTGAAGAAGCATTAAAAAAAGTTTTAGAAAAAAGAAAAATTAATTATAAAATTAATGAAGGAGATGGAGCTTTCTATGGACCTAAAATTGATTATCATTTAAAAGACTCTTTGGGAAGAACTTGGCAATGTGGAACTATACAGATTGATTTCTCAATGCCTGAAAGATTTGAATTGGAATATATAGACAAAGATAATCAAAGAAAAAGACCAATTATGGTTCATAGAGCTATTTATGGAAGTTTTGAAAGATTTATTGGAATTTTATTAGAACATTATAAAGGAAGACTTCCTGTTTGGTTATCTCCTGTGCAAATAAGAATTCTGAGTTTTACAGAAAGAAACAAGAAATACGCTCAAAAAATAATTGAACAATTGAAAGAAGAAATTACTGATTTAAGAATTGATTCAGATTTCAAGAATGTTCCAATTTCTTCAAAAGTTAAAGAAGCTGAGATTAAGAAAGTTCCTTACATAATTGTAATTGGAGATAAAGAAGAAAAAGAGAATTTTCTTTCTGTAAGAATCAAAGGAGATAAGAAAATTCAAAGATTTAAGATTAAAGAATTTGCTGAAAAGATTAGAAAAGAAATTGAAAACAGAGAATAAATTTCTATTAAAATTATCTCTTAAAATATAAAAATTTTTATTAATGAAAAATAATCATAAATTCTATGAAGAAAGACAGAGATTTTTATTTAGAGAGAGAATAAAGAAGTTGATTGGAGATAATTATGAAGATAATGAAAGAGTATATAGCAAAATTAGGTAAATCAACAATTACTTTTCCTTTGGATATATTTCCATAAATCTTAAAAAATATAAACTTAATAAAGTTTTTTTATTATTTCTATTTTTAAATTTGAAAATTATTTTCATAGAATTTATTGCAGTTAAATTTATAAACTTTTATCCTCTCTCTTTTTTATGTCATTTATTTTAATAGGAATTATTTCTGGATTAATACTTTTTTTAGGATTTATGGCTTTTTATTATTATAATCGTTTTGTTACATTAATTAATAGAATTGAAAATTCTTTATCTCAAATAGATGTTCAACTTAAAAGAAGAGCTGATTTAATACCTAATTTAATTAAATCTGTTAAAGGTTATATGAAACATGAAACAGCAGCTATTAAAGCAGTTACTGATGCAAGAAAAGCTCTTATTTCTGCTGGAAATATAGAGAAAAAAGTTCAGGCAGATAATCAACTTGAAAATGCTCTTAAATCAATATTTGCTATTGCTGAAGGTTATCCTGATCTAAAAGCCAATCAAAATTTCTTAGAATTACAGAGAGAATTAACCTCAACAGAAGATAAAATTGCATATTCTAGACAATTTTATAATGATAGTATTTTAGTATATAACAATTTATGCACAAAGATTCCTGGAGTTATTTTTGCAAGAATTTTCGGAAAACAGAAAAAAGATTATTTGAAGATTACTGAAGCAGAAAGAAAAAAAGTAGATGTTGATTTTTAGGATAATTTAATATTTCTATTTAAAATATTTCTAATAATTTTTATACCAAAAATTTTTTAGAAGAGTATTAATACAATATTGATATAGTGTTAATATATAAAAATGTCAAAAGTAATTGTGGATATTAATGAAAGTGCAAATAGAATTCTAAATATAATGAAATTCAAAGAAAATTTAAAAGATAAAAGCGAGACAATAAATTTAATTTTAAGAGTCTATGGAAAAGAAATTTTAGAATCTTAATTAAGACCAGAATTTATTATTGAACTTATAAAAATTAAAAATGAAGAAACTGTTGAGATAAAAAACCGGAATAATTATTTTGGAGAGTTCATGTAGGTGATTATGTTCTTGTTTATTCAATAGATGAAAAAATAAACTGATTATAATTAAAAGGTACAAGAATCATGATGGAGTTTATAAAAATTAATGAAATGTCTTATCTCACAAAATACTTAAAAACTTCTTTATTTTAAATAAATTATGAAATCAAGATTAATTTTTCAAGATGAGATTTCTAGAAATAAAAGAAACTCTTTTTTTCTTATAATAATTATCTTTTTAGTCTTTTTAATTTTTGGTTATGTTATTTCTTTTGCTTTTGAACCAGGTTTTTTCTTTATAATTATGATAATTGCAATAGTTATATCTATGATTTATATTTTAGTAAGTTATTATAATTCAGATAAAATTGCTATTGCAAGTGTTAGAGCTAAAAAAGCTTCAAAAACTGAGTATAAATTATATTATGATCTTGTGGAAGGAATTTCTCTAGCAAGTGGATTACCAATTCCAAGATTGTATATTATGCCTTCTGAGCAGATTAATGCTTTTGCTTCAGGTAGAAATCCTGATAATGCAGTTATATGTGTTACAAAAGGTGCTTTGAATAAATTAAATAGGAGGGAATTAGAGGGAGTTTTGGCTCACGAGATGAGTCATATAGCAAATTATGACATGAGATATATGACTTTGGTAGCTATAATGGTGGGAATGATTGCAATAATCTCAGAAATTTTTTTAAGAAGTTTATGGTTTAGAAATTTTAAATCAAATGATTCAAAAGGAAATTTTATTTTTATTATAATTGGTATAATTATGGCTATTTTAGCACCTATAATTGTTAAATTAGTTCAATTATCTATATCTAGAAAAAGAGAATATGGTGCTGATTCAACTGCAGTTAAATTTACAAGATATCCTAAAGGCTTATTGGAAGCTTTGAAAAAAATAAAATTAGAATCAAATGAAATGGCTAATTCAAAAAATGAAAGAGTTAGTAAAGCACTTGCTCCACTATTTTTTTCAAATCCAATTAAAGGATGGACAAGTACACATCCTCCTATAGATGATAGAATAAAAAAATTAGAAAAGATGTAGTTAAAATTTATAAACATCTTTTTATTTAATTTATATGGAATTTATAAGAGATATGATTATAATTTCAGTTAGTTTTTTACTTTTCTTTACTTTTCTTTTTATGAATCTTTTTATTACTCTTGTAATGTCTTTAGATTATGATTTGGTAAAAGAAGATATTTTAGATTTAGGAATTAATTCTGATTTGAATTCAATAACAATCTCTTCAAAGATTGAAAATGCTGAAATTAATAGAATTCCTTATATGCTTGCCTTGGAAGATAGAAATGAAAAAGATAATAATCTTGCAGTTAGAATTAAAGGAGATAAAAAAATTGATTTCTTTCTTATAATGAATTTGTTGAAATGATAAAGAAAGAAATTAGAGAAAAAATAAATAAGGATATAATAAAAAATGAATCTTCAATTTTATATTGAAAAACTGAAAAGTTCTGAAGAATTTAAAAACTTTATAAAAGAAAATTCAGATGCTTTTTTGTGTTCAGGATTTTTTTCAATAGATAAACAAAATAAAGATAATCAATATCATCTTGATTTCTTTGTTCCTTCTAAAAAAAAGATATTTAGTTTTCAATTAGAAAATACTATCAAAAAAATTCCTATTGAAAGTTTAGATGGGCAGGTATTATATAAATTAAATGAGAATTTAGATTTTAACTTTGAAGAAATTGATAGAATTATTTATGAGAAGATGAAAAAAGAAAATATTAAAAACAAAATTCAAAAGATTATTTTTTCTTTACAGAAAGTTAATGATAGAGATTATTTAATAGGAACTGTTTTTATCTCTGGATTAGGAATAATAAAAGTAAATTTAGATTTAGAGAATAAAAAAATTACAGATTTTGAAAAGAAAAGTTTTTTTGATATGCTAAATATTCTTCGGAAAAAGTAGATTGAATCATAATAATCTTTATAAATTATTTTTTATTTTATAATTTTATGGAGGATGATTTTAAAACTAATTTATTTTACGGTTTCCATATAACTTATCCAAATGTAAAAGAAGTTGAGGAAATGTCTAAATTAAAAAACTATCTTTCTTCTTTAGAAGAGGATGATAAGTCTGAACTTGATAGATTATACAGAATTTTTCATGTTTAATTCATATCTGGTTTTTTAATTGTAAAAATTATATTTTCTTTTGATTTTATTTTTTTATTTATTTTAAATCCTACTTCTTTAAATAAATCATAAATTTCTTTTTTCTCAAATAAATAATAATATCTTGCTCCTTTGTCTCTCCATCTAACAATTTTTTCTTTTGGAGAATTTTTAAATCTTCTTGAATTTTTATTCCATACAGATATCAAAACTCTTTTTTCTGGTTTTAAAACTCTAAAAAGTTCTTTTACTGCTTTTTTTCTATTTCTTTCTCCTTTAATACAATGAAGAGAAGAAATAAAGATTGCAGAATCAAAAAAATTATCTCTAAAAGGAAGACTAATTAAAGAAGATATGAAAAATTTAGCTTTAATTTTTTTTTCTTTTGCTTTTTTTTCTGCTAAGTTAATCATTTCTTTTGAGAAATCAACAAGATACATTTCACTTTCTTGAATTTTTATTAAATGTCTTCCACTTCCAGAGCCCAAATCAAGAATCTTTCCTTTTTCTTTTTTTAGAAAATTTACAACTTCTTCTCTTGGTTCATCTCTAAATCTTTTCCATTCTTTTGCAATATTGTTCCAAATATCTTCTTGATTCATTTAAATTCTTAAATATTCTTAATTATAAAAACCTTTTAATATTGGAGATATTTTCTTTAATTGGAAGTAATTAAATATGAAAGATAAAACAAAATCAAAAACTGAGCGTGAAGTTGAATTTGGAGAAGCACTTGTTGGAATAGGTCATTATAAGACAACTATTTCAAACAGTAGTGAAAAAGCAGAAGGTAGAGGAAGTACTTCAGAGGAATCTCAGAAGATTGCTAGTTCAAGATGGGAAAGTGGTAAGACTACTTCAAAAGGAGGTTGTTATTTAACAACAGCTTGTATTGAATCTAGAGGCCTTCCAGATAATTGCCTTGAACTTAAGACATTAAGGAATTTTAGAGATAAAATTCTGATGAAAGATACATCTGGAAGAAGAGCAGTTAGAGAATATTATGACATAGCTCCAGAAATTGTACAGGCTATTGGAGAACAGAAGAATTCAGAGGAGATTTGGCAGAGCATTTATGGAGATATCAAATCTGCAGTATTTTTGGTAATGTCAAGAGATTTTGAAGGAGCTTTTAAAAAATATTTCCAGATGACTTCAAGGCTCAAAGAAGAATATTTGAATTAAAGATTTATTCTTTATAATCAAAATATTTTTAATTTCTATTACAGAATGTTATAATCTTTTTGTTTAATTTGATATTCAAAAGTCTTTTAAGAGATGAAATTCATATTTTTTTATGTTAAAGCCAGCAGAAAACGAAATTAGAAAACCAACTAAAACTATTTCAGGAGTTACTCCATTAGCAGTTATGCTTCCTCCTAGAAAATGTAATCATGGGCTTTGTGTTTATTGTCCTAATCTTGGAGTTCCTCAGAGTTATACTCCTAAAAGTCCAGTAGTAATGAGAGCTTCAAAGTTAAAATATGATCCATACAAACAAGTTAGAGCAAGATTAAAGGCGTTTAAGTTGATGAATCATCCTGTTGATAAAATTGAATTAATTCTAATGGGTGGAACTTTTCTTGAATATCCTGAGAATTTTAGATATGAATTTGTAAAAGGATGTTATGATGGATTAAATGGAGAAATATCTAAAAATTTGAAAGAAGCTCAAAAAATAAATGAGAATTCAAAAAATAGATGTGTAGCCCTTTGCATTGAAACTCGTCCTGATGTTTGCAATGATTATATTAAAGAAATGAGAGAATTTGGAGCTACTAGAGTTGAGATAGGAGTTCAAATATTAGATGATAAAATATATGAGAAAGTTAAAAGAGGACATACAGTTAAAGATGTAATAGATGCTACGAGAGAATTGAAGAATGCAGGATTTAAAGTTGGTTATCATATAATGCCAGGACTTCCTGGAAGCAGTTTGAAAAAAGATTTTAAACTCTTCAGAAAAATCTTCAGAGATAAGAGATTTCGTCCAGACCAGTTGAAAATCTATCCTTGTCAGGTGATGCCTAATTCAGAACTTGAAGAATGGTATAATAGAGGAGAATATACTCCTTATAATAAAGAGAAAACTGAAAAAATTCTAATTGTTATGTTAAAAAATGTTCCAAGATATTGCAGAGTTATGAGGATTATGAGAGAAATTCCTCCTTCTTATATAATAGCAGGAACTAAGAGAATTGATTTAAGAAGAGATATTGAAAAAAAGCTTAGAGACAGCAAAGAAAAAATAAAAGAAATAAGATTTAGAGAAATAGGCTTTGCTTTACAAAATGGAGAAGAAATTTCTAAGAATTTAAGATTAAAAATTACAAAATATAAATCATCTGAAGGAGAGGAATATTTTCTTGAGATGGTGAATGAAAAAGATATACTTTTTGGTTTATGTAGATTAAGAATTTTTGATAATAAAAAGAGAGTGAAGAAAGCAATAATTCGTGAATTACATGTTTATGGAAAATCTCTAAAATTAGGAGAAAAGAATGAAAATGCCTCTCAGCATGAAGGATTAGGGAAATTGCTTATGAAAAAAGCTGAGAATATATGCAAAAAGAATAAGATAAAAGAATTGAAGGTAATCTCAGGAGTGGGTGTCAGAAATTATTACAAAGATTTAGGATACAGATTAGAAGAAAGTTATATGGTTAAGAGATTATAATAGAATCTTAATAGTATCTAAAATAGACTTGTATTAAGAATATAGAAAGAAATTTATATTTGTAATTGCTTCTTTAATTATGAATAAAAGGCAGTTGATTAGATTTTTGAATAATCAGAAATTTCCTGAGAGAATTATTAAAGCATTTGAAAAGATTAGAAGAGAAGATTTTATTTCTAAGGAATATAAAAAAATTGCATATGAAAATATTCCTCTTTCAATTGGACATAAACAGACTATAAGTCAGCCTTACACTATAGCATTTATGCTTTTTCTTTTAGAACTTGATAATTTCCAGAGAATTCTGGAAATAGGAAGCGGAAGTGGTTATGTTCTGGCTTTAATAAATGAAATTTCAAAAAATTCTGAAATTTATGGAGTAGAAAGAATAAAAGAAATTGCTAAAAATTCAAAGAAAGTTTTGAAAAATGAAAATATCTCTATAATAATTAAAGATGGTTCTAAAGGATTAAAAGAGAAATCTCCTTTTGATAGAATTCTAATAAGTGCAGCTTCAAAGGAAATTCCTCAGAAACTGGTAGTTCAATTAAAAGAGGGAGGAATTTTAGTAGCTCCTGTTAAAAATTCTATAATTCAGATTAAAAAGTTTAGAAATGAAAATAAAATTAAGGAATTTCCTGGTTTTGTCTTTGTACCTCTTATAGACAAATAACTTTTTATATTATAATTCTTATTAAATTTTATGAATAATTTTATTATTATAGATAAAAAAAACTTTGAAATAAAGAAAAAAGAATTTATTGAAGGAAGTTCTAAGAAAATTCAAGTTATTTCAGATTTTGATAGAACTTTAACAAAAGCTTTTGTAAATGGAGAAGAGATTCCTTCTGTTATTTCAATACTTAGAAATTATGATTATCTAAATAAAGAATATTCTGATAAAGCTAAAGCTCTTGCAAATTATTATTTTAAGATTGAGAAGGATTATTCAATACCTTATGAAAGCAGAAAAAAAGCTATGAAAGAATGGTGGACAAAACATTTTGATTTGCTAATAAAATCAGAATTAAATAAAAGCCATTTAGAAAGAATAGTTAATGAAGGAAAAATTCATTTTAGAGATAATTTTTTTGAATTTTTGGATCTTCTTCATTATAAAAATATTCCTTTAATTATAATCTCCTCAAATGGAATAGGAGATGTTATTCCAATGCTTTTAGAGAAAGATAATAAGCTATATGATAATATTCATATTGTAACTAATTTATATAAATGGAATTCTAAAGGAAAAGCTATTTCTGTTAAAAAACCATTTATTCATTCGATGAATAAAGATGAAACTTCTATCAAAAAGTTTAAATTTTATGATAATATAAAAAATAGAAAAAATGTTTTATTATTAGGAGATTCTTTAGATGATTTGAAAATGATTAAAGGATTTGATTATAATTCTTTAATAAGTGTGGGCTTTCTGAATTATAAAACTCAAGAAAATTTAGAGTTATATAAAAAGAATTTTGATATATTAATTCCAGATGACGGGAATTTTAAAGAAATTAATAAATTTATTAAAGAAATTAAATAATATTTTAATAGTAATAGATTATAATAATCTAAGAATTATCTTTTTTTAGATGAATTTTACCTTCTTGCCAATCTTTAAGAATTAAACAAGCTGTTCTTTTTTCATCTACAATATTTCCTTTTTTAAGAAAATTCTTTATTTTTCCTAATTTTTCTATTAAAATTTCTGAATTTCCTTCTGAATCTATTCCATAAAAATTTTCTAAAATATTTCTGTTAAGTTTTATAATTTCTGCTACTGCCAATTCAGGATCTTTAATCTGACTGTAAGATTTTCCTCCAATTCTAGCAGATTTTGCCATTAATTTACCTTTAACTGTTGAATAATCTTTCTTTGGAATAACTCCTGGAGTGTCAATCAAAACTATTTCTCTGTTTAATTTTAATTTTTGTATACTTTTAGTAAAGCCTGCTTGAGAAGAGATAGCTGCTGAACTTTTTCCTATTAATAAATTAATTAAAGAACTTTTTCCAGTATTAGGATAACCAATAACTCCTACAGTTATTTTCTCCTTTTTTATTTTTTTTGAAATTTCTTTTATCTTATTTCTTAATAATCTAGTGCCTTTTCTTAATTTACAGGAGATAACTATACTCGGCTTTAAATTTTTTATATTTTCCTTTTCTACATTTGTTAAATCAGATTTGTTTAAGACATAAATTATTCTCTTGTTTTGTTTTTTTATTATTTCTTCTATTTCAAAATTTCTGGTCTCATAGATAAAACGAGAATCTAAAACTTCGAGAATTATATCAGATTCCTGTATAATTTTTTTTGTAATATCAGGATATTTCTCTTTTTGTTTTTTCATGTTCTCTGAATCTCTTGCTCTTTTAGTATGTCTTGATGAAAAAGAATATCTCGGCTTCATAAGATAATTAGTAAAATGAGGTTTATGAATTTAACTTATAGATAAGAGTCTTAGAAAGTTTTTTATATAGAAATAATATATCTTACTGATGAAAAATAAAATTCTTGAATTACATAAAAGAGGAAAAATTTCTATAAAAAATAAAGTTTCTGTTAGAAATAAAAATGATTTGTCACTTATTTATACTCCAGGAGTTGCTGAAGTCTGCAAAGAAATAGAAAAAGATAAGGAAAAAGTCTATGATTATACTTCTAAAGGAAATATGGTTGCTATAGTTACTGATGGAACTGCTGTCTTAGGATTAGGAGATATAGGGCCTGAGGCTGCTATTCCAGTAATGGAAGGAAAAGCTAATTTATTCAAGAAATTTGCAAATATTGATGCTATTCCAATATGTTTAAATGAAAAAGATACAGATAAAATTGTTGATATAGTTAAGGCTATTGAACCTTTTTTTGGAGGAATTAATCTTGAGGACATATCTGCTCCAAGATGCTTTGAGATAGAAGAAAGATTAAAGAAAATTATGAATATTCCTGTTTTTCATGACGATCAGCATGGAACAGCAATTGTGGTTTTAGCAGGATTAATTAATTCTTTGAAGTTAGTAAATAAAAACATAGAAGATTCTAAAGTAATTATTAATGGTGCTGGTGCTGCTGGAACAGCTATAACAAAATTGCTTTTTACTTACGGATTTAAAAATATTATTGTTTGTGATAGCAAAGGAGTAATCTCTAAAGATAGAGAATTAAACAAATCTAAAAAAGAAATATGCTCTTTTACAAACAAAAACAATGAAAAAGGAAATTTAAAAGATATAATAAAAAATGCAGATGTTTTTGTTGGAGTCTCTAAAGGAAATGTATTGACAAAAGAAATGATTAAGTCTATGAATAAAGAACCTATTGTTTTTGCTCTTGCAAATCCTGTTCCTGAAATAGAACCTGAAGAGGCTAAGAAAGCAGGAGCAAGAATTATTGCAACAGGAAGAAGCGATTTTCCAAATCAGGTTAATAATGCTCTTATTTTTCCAGGACTTTTTAGAGGGATTTTAGATTCTAGAGCTAAAGAGATCAATGAAAAAATGAAACTTGCTGCAGCTATAGCATTAAAGAATATTGTAGGAGATAAACTTAAAGAGAATTATATTCTTCCAGATATTTTTGATAAAGAGATAACTAAAAAAATCTCAAAAGCAGTTTATAATAAAGCAATTGAAACAGGAGTTGCTAGAATTTAGTGAATTGAATTAATTAAACTTCTTTTTTAAGATTAGATTTAATTTTTAGCATTTGAGATTTTAATTCTGGAAGTTCAATTTTTATAATTTCCCAAATAATTTCTAAATCAATACCAAAATAATGATGAACCATTTTATCTCTTGCTTCAGAAATCTCTTTCCATTGAACTTCTTTATATTTCTCTTTAATTGGTTTTGATATATTCTTTACAGCTTCTCCTATAATCTCAAGTTCCCTTATTATTGCACTTTGTCTTAAGCGATTTTTGAGTAAATCATTTTTTGTCATCTTTTTACTAAACTTTTCTATTGCTTTAATACTCTCAAGAATATGTTCTATAAATACAAAATCATTTTTTTGATTCATATTATTCTAATCTCCTGACTAAGTATTTTATCTTTTAATAAGCGGTTTATTCCCTTGTAAGTAATGAGATCTACTTTCTTGCCAAGTTTATTCTCTAATTCTGTAGAAATTCTAAAAAATCTAAATCCTATTCCTTTTGGAGGTTCAATTATAATATCTATGTCGCTTGATTTTTTCTGTTCACCTCTAGAATAACTTCCAAATATTCCTGCCTTTGTAACATGATTCTTTTTTAATATCTCAATAATTTTCGGTTTAATTTTACTAATAGATTTCTCAATTTTATTTTTTAATAATTTCCTATCTGCTTTTTGCTCTTCATTAATTAATTCTTCTTTAGAAAGATTACATCCCAGATAAATTCTTTCTTTTCTAAATTTTTTCCCTTCTCGAATACTTCTTACTCTATAAAAATATTTTTTGTGATTTCTTTCTTTTATTTCTGTATAAACCATAATATATGTACGGGCACATAATATATAAACTTTTCTATGTGGAAATTCAGACTAGAATAAAATAATTCCTTATTTAATTATTTGTAAGCTAATTTCTTATTATTCTACTTTTATTTTTTTATATTCTAGAATTTATGTTTTTTTCAATATTTCCAGAAAAATATACGCCCCCACCGAGATTCGAACTCGGGTCACAGCCTTGAAAGGGCTGCATTCTTGGCCTCTGAACTATGGGGGCTTAGAATTGTTCTTTAATAGACTCTAGAAATAACTATTGAAAATAGTTTTTAAAGATAACTGGTTAAGAATTTATTTATTTTCTTGATGGAATTATTATCCAAGCGACTATATAACCAAGAACTCCTGCACCCCATAAAAGACTTCCAAGAGCCCAGAGAAGTCTTATGATTGTAGGATCTGTATTAGTATATTCTGCTATTCCTCCACAAACTCCTCCAATTATTCTATTTTTATTGCTTCTGTATAGTTTTGTTTTTGACATTTTTCATATCTCTTTTTTTGTATTTTTTAATGGATTCATTTTTGTGCTTTAAAATGAGCCTGCTCGGATTTGAACCGAGGACCCCCAGCTTTCTTAGACGAATCTAAGTAGCAATAATCCTAAAAGGATTATCGTCGTATAAGACTGGTGCTCTAACCAGGCTGAGCTACAGGCTCATTATCTTCGCCTTCGCTACTGCTTCATCTTCTCACGAATCTGAATCAGAGTTACAGGCTCATCATCTTTTTCTTAATTATTCTGAATATTTAAAATTTGCTTTTATTATAATTATTATAATTAATCTTAAATAATCTTTATTCTTGTTTAAATTATGTTAGTTGGACTTGTTGGAAAACCTTCGGTAGGAAAAAGCACATTTTTTAAAGCAGCGACTCTCGCAGAAGTTCCTATAGCAGATTATCCATTTACAACTATAAAAGCTAATCATGGTGTAGGTTATGTTAAAGTGGAATGTATAGATAAAGAGTTTAATACTCAATGTAATCCTAATCACGGATTTTGTATAAATCATCAAAGATTTGTTCCAGTTGATATTATGGATGTTGCGGGATTAGTTCCTGGAGCTTCAGAAGGAAAAGGTCTTGGAAATCAGTTTTTAGATGAATTAAGACAAGCAGATGTTTTTGTTCATATAGTTGATTCATCTGGAGATTTAAATGAGGAGGGAAAACCAATTCAGAAAAATGAAGAATATGATGTTTCAAGAGATATAGAATTTCTAGAAGATGAATTAAACAAATGGTTTTATAATATTTTAATGAAAGTCTGGAAAAGTTTTTTAAAACAGATTAAAATAAAAGATATTAAATTCTCAGATGCTGTTGCAAATCAATTTTCTGGTTTAAAAGTCAAAGAAGAAGATGTTAAAGATGTTTTGAGAGAATTGAATCTTCCTGAAAAGCCAACTTCTTGGAGTGATAATCAAATTTTTGAATTTGCTTCAGAATTAAGAAAGAAAAGCAAACCTATGATTATTGCTGCTAATAAAGTAGATAAGAAAAAAGGAAAAGAAAATTATGAAAAATTAAAAAAGAATTTTCCAAATCTGAATATTATTCCATGCTCAGCAGATTCTGAATTAGCTTTAAGAGAAGCTACGAAATTAGGACTAATAGAATATATACCTGGTGAAAGAAATTTTGAAATTGTAGGAGAATTAAATGAGAAGCAGAAAATAGCACTTAATAGAATAAAAGAGGATGTTTTAAATAAGTTTGAATTTGGAACAGGAGTTCAAGAAGTTTTAAATAAGGCTGTATTTGAAATTTTAGGTTATTTAGCAATATTTCCAGCTTCTGCAAATAAATTAGCTGACAGCAAGGGAAATATACTTCCAGATTGTTTTTTAATGCCTAAGAATTCAACAGCCTTAGATTTTGCATATTATCTTCATACTGATTTTGGAAATAATTTTATTAAAGCAATAGATGCCAGAACAAAAAAGGCTCTGAGCAAAAATTATCAACTTAAACATAGAGATGCTCTTGAAATAATAACAAAATAAAATTCTTTTTCTGATAGAATTTATAAATTCTAAATCTTTCTTAATTCTATGAATAGAAGTGTTCGTGTTAATTCTCTTGCAAATAGAATGATAAAGATTTTAAAACCCTACTGTAATAAAATTAAAATTGTTGGTTCAATAAGAAGAAGAGATAAAAATCCTAAAGATATTGATATAGTTCTTATTCCTAAAAATAGAATTAATTTAGAGGAATTTATGAAAATCCAAGGTAAATATCTGCAAGGAGGAGAGAAAGAATCAACTTGGAAAGTCAATGGAATTAAAGTAGAACTTTATTATTCTAAATCTGAAGAGTGGGGAGCTATGCTTCTGGCATATTCTGGAAAAAAGGGGTCTAATATTGGATTGAGAATAATAGCAAGAACAAAAGGATTTAAATTGACCAGATATGGTTTGTTTAATAGAAAAAGCGGAAAAAGAATAGCAGGTAAAACAGAGAGAGAAATCTATGAAGCTCTTAAAAGAAAATATAAATCTCCTTCTGAAAGATGAAAATAAAAATAAAAGTACATCCACAATCTTCTAGAAATGAAATAAAAAAGATAGAAGAAAAAAGCTATGAAATCTGGATTCAAGAGAAATCAGTGAATAATAAAGCTAATTTGGCTATAACAAAATTATTGAAAAATTATTTTAAAAAAGAAGTGAGAATTACTTCTGGATTTAAATCAAGAAATAAAATTGTTGAAATTGAAGATTAGTTTATAAAAATTATTCTTGTTGAGAACCATGTCCAGGACATAAAATTTCATATTTTATCTTATCTAATTTCTCTATTGATTTTTTTAGTTCTTTTTCTGAACTTCCTGGTAAATCAGTTCTTCCAACAGTTCTTCTATGAAAAAGAGTATCTCCTGAGAATAATATGTTTTCATATAGTATGCAGATTCCTCCTTTTGAATGTCCTGGAGTTTCTATTATTTTTAATTCAGGAATATCTAATTTTTTTATATCTTTTAGATTTTCTCCAAAATCTTTTTTACTTCCATAAATTTCAGATTTTAGGAAGAGGATTATTCCTCCAGTATGGTCCCAGTGATTATGTGTTAGAATTACAATATCTATATCTTTTGGAGATAGATTCAATTCTTTCAAATCTTTTTTTAATTCTTCAATAACCAAAGGAGAACCTGCATCAATTAATATATTCTTATCTTTAAGTTTTACAAGATAAACATATGAACTAAATTTCTCAAAAGAGAATCTCCAAACATTATCTTTTATTTTTTTTATCATAGCTTATCCAAATTTTTTTTATTTAAGAATTTTACTCTAAAGAGATATTGAAAAAGTAGAGCAAATTTATAAACAATTAAATTTATTTTATTTTATGAGATATGACTTTGCTCCAGATATTCAAGAGGAAGTGGAAGAAATATGTGCTTTTTTGTTTCCTCATATAATTATTGAAAGAGTTAAATGTTTTAGAAGTTACGGAACTTCTACTAAAAGAACTATTGCAAGATGCTATGCTCTAGGAAAAATAATGCAGAAAGCTATTGGAATAAAAGCATTTTATGCACTTGAATTTTTATCTGAAAAATTTGAGAAACTTTCTGAAGAGGAAAAAACAAAAACAATTATTCATGAATTAATGCATATACCTAAAACTTTTGGAGGAGGTTTTAGACATCATGATTATGTAAACGAGAAAAATGTGAATTTAATGTATCAAACTTATAGAGCTAAAAAAGAAGAATTAAATAATTCTAGGAGATTTAAATGGAAATAATTCTAAGAAATGAAAATAAAAAAATAAACTTTAATGTTAAAAAATGCGGAAGAATTAAAATGTTTTTAGGATTAATGTTTTCCCGTAGAGAAAAAGCTAAATCACTTCTTTTTGAATTTAAGAAACCTACCAATATTAAACTACATTCTTTTTTTGTATTTTTTCCTTTTTTAGTCTTATGGTTAGATAAAGACAACAAAATAATAAAGATGAAAAAAGTGAAACCTTTTAGATTATCTGTAAGAATTTCTGAGAAATTCTCTAAAATAATTGAGATACCTTTTAATAAGAGATATAAAAATGTAATAAAAAATATCAAATCTCCGTCGGTAGAAAGATTTAAATACTTATGAACTTTTTTAATTAAATAAATTTAAAAGGAGGTAAAATGGGAAAAGTTATTGTAAAAAATGTTGTTAATAGAAAACATGGTTATCTTTACTATATAGATGGTAAGGGAAATGTTTGTGAAGCAAAGATGGCTAGAGGCGGCAAAAAGAAAAAGAAAGCTGTAAAGAAGAAAACAACAAAAAAGAAGCCAGTTAAAAAAGTTAAAAAGAGGAAATAGATAATTTCTTTTTTTATTTTATTTTTATTTAATTCTAATATTTCTTAGATTTCTAATTTGATTTTTTAGATTGATTAATCTTTTAAAGTATTTTACTTATTTAATTAAGAAAATAAAAATGTCATTAATATTAGGAATAGAATCAACAGCTCATACTTTTGGAATAGGAATAGTAAAAAATGGAAAAATATTAGCTAATATAAAGAGGAGTTATACTACAGAAAAAGGAGGAATAATTCCTATTGAAGCTGCTAAACATCATTTTGAGAAGAAGTATGAGACTTATTTTGAAGCCTTGAGTAAAGCAGAGATTAAAGAGGAAGAGATAGATGCTATTGCCATATCTCAAGGTCCTGGATTGGCTCCATGTCTAATTGAAGGAATGAAATTTGCAAAAGAAATGTCTAAGAAATTAAAAAAACCTCTTGTTCCAGTAAATCACTGTATTGCTCATTTGGAAATTGGAAGATTAACTGGAGCGAAAAATCCTGTTATGCTTTATGCTTCAGGAGCAAATACTCAAATAATTGCATATGCTTCTGGAAAATTTAGAATTTTTGGAGAAACTCTGGATATTGGTGTTGGAAATTTTATAGACACTTTTGCAAGATATGTTGGAATTGGATTTCCTGGAGGTCCAAAAATAGCTGAACTTGCTGAAAAAAGCAAGAATTATATTGAACTTCCCTATAAAGTTAAAGGAATGGATGTCGCTTTTTCTGGAATGCTCACCAATTTAAAACAAAAATTAGATTCTGGAAAGTACACTTTAAGTGATTTATCTTATTCAATGCAGGAAACAGTGTTTGCTATGTTAGTTGAAACTGCTGAAAGAGCTTTAGCTCATGTAAATAAAAAAGAATTGCTTTTGGGAGGAGGAGTTTCCTGTAATAAAAAATTACAAAAAATGTGTGAAAAAATGTGTTCTCAAAGAGATGCTAAATTCTTTTGTCCTCCAAATGAGCTTTTAGTGGATCAGGGAGCTATGATTGCTTTTCTTGGAGAAATTATGTTTAAATCTGGAATTAAGATTTTATATAGAAATTTAGACAAGTTAGATATAAAACCAAGACAAAGAACTGATGAAGTTAATGTTTCTTGGAGATAAATTTTTATATTATTATTAATATATTTTATTCTATTGAGAAATATTCTGTATTAATAAAATTGAATACAAAAGGAAAAGAAAATATTCTGTATTAATAAAATTGAATACAAAAGGAAAAGAATATTCCTTAAACATTTTAAATTATGAAATTGAGGAATTAAACTCTTATTCTACTAGTCCTTTATTAAGGAAAATAATGTCTGAAATTGATTTATGTAATAATCTTGAGATTTTTGAGAATAAATCTTCTTTTAGAGAAATTATTCTTAATTCAATGTCTAGAAAAAAAGATTTGCAATTTTTTTACTTAGAAATTTAAAATATTAAATTTTTTCATAACAAAAAATTTATAAACCATTTTTAATCATATTAATTATCCTATGAACGAAATTCGTGAGGAAATTAAATTTCGTTCTTTGATATTTAAAATGACTATGAATATTTACTCAATAATAGAAAAAGCAAAGAAGACAGGGAAAATTGAAAAAGGAACAAACGAAGTTACTAAAGCAATTGAAAGAGGAACAGCTAAATTAGTTGTTTATGCTTCTGATGTAGAACCAAAAGAAATTATTCAGCATATTCCTTTATTATGTGAAGAGAAAAAGATTAAATGTCTTGGAGTTGAGAGTAAGCAAAAATTAGGAGTTGCTGTTGGAATAAATGTGCCTGCATCTTCTGTTGCAGTGATAGAAGTTGGTGATGCTGAAAAAGATATTCAGGCATTAAAATAAAATGATATATTCATATCTCTTTAAAAACTACGTCTATAAATATAAAAATTACTAGGAAGAATATAAATGGGAAGCAAAAAACAACAAAAACCTAAGCAAGGAAAGCAAGTAGGTACAAAAGGAAGTGAAAAAATTCTTGGAGAAGGAACTCCTGCTATTGTTGAAAATATTATTGGAAGAACAGGATTTAGAGGAGAAATTACTCAAGTTAAATGTTTAGTACAAGAAGGAAGAGACAAAGGTAGAAGTATGAGAAGAAATGTTAAAGGGCCTATAAAAATTGGAGATGTTTTAATATTGAGAGAAACAGAAATTGAAGCAAGAAAAATTAAATCAAAAGTAACAAAAGGAGCTTATACTTAAAATACTTAAAATGTCTAAATGTTCATATTGTGGAAAAGAATACGATTCTTATAAAGGATTGACTTTAGTTTTGAATAGTGGAGAAATAAAACATTTGTGTTCTTCAAAATGTAGAAAGAATATGCAGATGAAGAAAAGAAAAATACGTTGGATTTCTAAGAATAAAAAATAATTGGAAATGTTGTTCTAAATAGAATTATATCAAAGATAATTTTAAATACTTTCTCTCCTAATTTTCATAAAGGAGGATGGCATACAAGAGATATATAAAAAGGGGCAATAAACTCTATGGCCCATATATTTATCATAGTCATAAAGAAGGTGGAAAAGTCATTTCAGAATATATAGGTAAAGGTAGTGTAACAAACAAAAACAAGAAATTATTCGGAATTTTCTCTCTTTTTTTAGGAATTTTAGCAGTTTCTTTATTTTTATTTTTATTTAATGTTTCTTTTACTGGAGATGTTATTCTGCAAATGAAAGATTCTTATTCTGAAAATGAAAATTTAAGTGGATATTTCTCATTTGTTCTAGAAAAAGAAGAATTTTTACCAGCTTCAACTAAGATTTTTATTAATAATTCAGGAGAAATTTATGAATATCCTTTATTAGATATTCTAGAAGAGCCTACAGAAGGAGAATTTTATATGAGAGATACAAATATCTCTGGAAGAGGTTTAGGTTATGGTATGGAATCTAAATTAGTAAGTTTTGTTTTGAGAATATATAATGAAACAGCAGTAAATGAAACTGATACTAATAAAACTGATACTAATAAAGCTGATATTGAAATTAATGAAACAGCAGTAAATAAAACTGATACTAATCAAACTGATATTGAAATCAATGAAACAGCAATAAATGAAACTGAAGTCAATAAGACTGAAGATAATGAATCTGATATTGAAATCAATGAAACAGCAGTAAATCAAACTGATACTAATAAAACTGAAGATAATGAAACTGATATTGGAATTAATGAAACAGCAATAAATGAGACTGAAGTCAATAAGACTGAAGATAATGATAATGAATTTGGTGATAATGAAATTAAAGAAACTGATAATAATAAAACTGAAAATAATGAAACTGAAGTTGGTGATGATGAAATTAAAAAAACTGATAATAATGAAACTGAAATAGAATCTATAGAGGATATTCAAGAAGATCAGAAATCAGATAAAAATACTATTGAAGATGGAGAATCAGAAAAGAATGATTCTAAAATAACTGGACAAGCTATAGGAAGATTACCAAATATCTTTACAAACTTCTATTTTGCTTTGACAGGAAATTCTATTTCTGGAATTAATATTGAAGGAGAGGTTTTAGGAGGTGAAAGATTTGTTTATAATTTATCTGAAGGACAAAACGCAGAAATTGTTTCTTCTTCTAATGATATAAATTTGATAGTAGAAGATAATCAGATAATTGTCACAACAAATTCTACTTCAAGTAAAAGAGAGATAATTCTTAGCCTTGAAAAACTAAAAATTCCTGCTAGAAATGGAAGACTAGAAATTAGTTTAGTTTATGATGGAACAGAATTATCCTCTTTTGAAAAAGAGATTTCAGTAAAAGAAGAATTAGAAAACGAGACTGAACTTAATTTAAGTTTTGATATTGAGAAGAGAACAAAAAAACAATTTAAAGCTGTAATAAATCGGCCAGTAAAATGGATTGAGATTATTGATACTTCTAATGAAAGTATTAAAATAGAAATTCCAAAGCAGGCGAGAAATATAACTGTTAAAAAAGGAGAAGAAGTAGAAAAATCTCTAGAAGAATTTGAAGAATATAAAGAAGTAGTAAGAAGAACTGACAAAAGAGAATTATTAAAAAAATCTGAAATAGGAATTACAGGCCAGGTTTCTTTGGATATTGAAAAAGAAAGAGGATTCTTTTCAAAAATTTTAAATTTTTTCCTTAAAAAAACAATTACTGGAAATGTTATTTCAGAAGAGCAGATTAAAGAGAATATAACAGAAACAGAGAAGAACAAAATTATTGAGATAGAACCTAAAAAAATAGGAGCAGAAAATGAGAGTATTGCTGTAGAATATTATACAGATGCGCCATTCTCAAATGAAACAATTTCTTTTGGAAACAAAAAGAGAATAATAATTTCCTCTTCTGATGAATTGAACTATACAGATATTTTAGCTTATACTCTTTTGGATAAGAAAGTTCCCAAAGATAAAGTTGAAAGCATAAAACTATATTGGTATGCTTCTCTAGAAGATGCTGTTAAATATGGATATATGAATGAAGATTTAATAAATAATATAAGTGAAAATTATAATTTTACTTCTAATGATTCTTCTTTTAATTCAACTGATACTTCTTTTAATTCAACTGATTCTTCTTTTGATTTAATGGAAGTAAAAGACTTATTAAATTTTGAGAAAGTGCCAATTCCCTCTGGATTTAGAATTGAGACTGATTTTGAAGCTTATGATTTAGATGGAGATGGTTATCTGGATTATGTTGAATGGATAGTTCCTCATTTGAGTAACCAGATATATGAAATTGTGATAGAAATTAATAAAGCAGAACATTTAGATGAAAACAGAGATTTTATTTCTGATATTACAGAAAGAGTGATAAAGAAAGATAATAATTGGAGCGAGAAAATAGGTAATTCAGAATATGTAAGAATTTATTTTGAGAAAAATCTAACTTCTAGAAATGATATAACTTTTTATGCAAGAGATTTAGGAGATGATAGTGCAAATGTTGAGATTTATACTAAAGACGGAAATGAAAGAATTTCAGTTATTAAAAATATAAAAGAGGAAAAATATTATAAGACTTATCTTCTAAACTTGTCTGAAAACACTTCTATTTTTGATTTGAGAATTATCTCGAATTTCGGAGTCGAATTTGATCATATAATTGATCCTTATATAAATGTGATTATTAATGAAACAAATGATTATTTGTATATGCAAAATAGAACAGAATCGACTTCTCACGGAGCAAGATTAGATGCACCTGTTTTATTTATGAATTTCAATGAGGAAAATGAAAGTGATTATGTAAAAGATAATTCGATTTATAATAACTATGGAACAATAAATGGAAATCCAATTTATGATTCGTCATGCTCTTCTCCAATTGGCGATGGAGGAGGATGTTATGAGTTTGACGGATATGGAGATTATATTGAGATACCTAATAATCTCGGATATTCCAATAAAGTTTCTGCTTTTGCTTGGTTTAAACAAAAAGGAACTCCAGCAGGAGATTTTCATATTATTTTTGGAGGACAAGAACTAGAGATGAGTATATCTAATACAGGTTATTTAAGAACAGGAGTTTATACAGACAGTAGATATTATTCAGACTATGGTTCTGGCTTAACTGATGGAAATTGGCATTTTGTAGGATTTACTTTTGATGGAACAAATAAATCTACTTATATTGATGGAGAATATGTTGGAAGCAGTGATGTTTCTGGAACATTAACTTCTTCCTTTTCTAATAGGAGAATTGGTAGATTTGGAAGCTCTGATACTTATTATGCAAACGGCTCAATCGATAATGTTCAAATATGGGACAGAGCATTAGAGGCATGGGAAATTAAAGAACTTTATGATGGAACTTATAATGCATCAGAAACTATTGGAAAATATGCAAGAACAGGAAACTTTAGCAGTTATGCTTATTATAATGACACAGCGATTTATTGGAATATAACCGCAAGTATAGCTGATTCTGATGGAGAAGGATTGAATCTAAGTCATCCTAATTTAGTTTCTTATTGGGCTCTTGATGGAGATTATGAAGATTCTAAAGGAAACAATGATGGAAGTTGCTCTGTCGGAACTTGTCCTCATAATTCTACTGGTTTAAGCTCTTCTGCAATGTTATTTGATGGAGAGGATGACTATCTTTCTATCTCAGTGAGTGATTCAACAACTATTTCTTATTGGAAGAAAAACAGCACAGATTCTTCTTGGTATCATATAATTAATTCTTCAAATGGATTTTATATTAATGGAATTAATACTACTTATCAGACAATTTATATTAACAAAACAGTTATTGGAAGAAGTGATTCTGGATATTACTTCAATGGTTCTCTTGATGAAATTGCAATATATAATAAATCACTCACGACATCTGAGATTGATGAATTGTATAAAATAGGATTAAGTCAGCACGCAGATACTAATGTTAGTATTTTTGTAAGAACAGCAAATAGTTACAATTTAAGCAATTCTAAATTAGTAAGCTTCTGGAGTTTTAATGAGCAAAATGCAGATGATGAAATGGACAGAAACGATGGAACAGTTTATGGAGCTACTTGGATGCAAGAGTCAGGAGTTGTAGGAGGAGGATACAGCTTTAGTGATAATGATTATATTAATGTAGATGAAACAGAGTCATTGAATCCTTCTGAAATAAGTATTGAATTTTGGTTTAATCCTAAAGAAGATTATAATTCAGAAACAGAGCTTGTTACTTTGTTGAGTCATTCTTATTATGAAGTTTATATTGAAGATGGAAGAATGGTTTTTGAGTATGAAGGAAGTAAAATAAACTCTTCTACATCTACTTGGAACAAAAATCAGTGGTATCATGTTTTAGTAACTTATGATGGAGTCTCACAAACAGTTTATATAAACAGTGTTAATGAAAGTAGTGCTGTTGCAACTTTAGTAGCACCATTTAAAATAAAAGATTCAGCAGGAAATAATGTTGCTTCATTTTTTGATTCTGGAAATTTAATTTTAAAAGGAAAATGTTTTGCAAAAGCTGATTGCACTGATCCAGGAGACACATCTTTTATAATTAAAAACTCTGGAGAGGTAGTTGCTTATATAAATTCATCAGGAGATTTATGTATTGAAGATTCAAATTGTGATGATTATGATGAAAATTGTGATAATCCTGGAGATAATTCCTTTATAGTTCAAAATTCAACTTTGAATAATGTTATTTATATAAATTCGACGGGAAATCTATGCTTAATTAGAACTTTAAAAGAGAATGGAAATCCATAAAAAAAGAAATGATGAAGATAAAGAATTTAAAGAAGGGTAGTGTAACAAAATTTAAATATATTAAATTATTAATAAATGAAAGATGAAAAAGAGGAAATATGAAAAAACCAATTAAAATTTATTTAGATTGTGAAACTGAGAAAAAATTAATTAAAAAAGCAGAAGAAACAGGATTTAGTGGTAGAGGTGCTTTAGCAAAGTTCTTTGAAAAAATTGCATCTGAAGATATCTGTTTTTTAGATAAAAATTTAAGGAAAATGTTAAAAACTTTATTTCCAAGTAATGATTAAAATTAACAAAAATATTTAAAAACCCTTTTATCTTGATTAGAATAATAAATAAAATGAAACAAAAAAATAACCTATTGATTTTGATTTTGATAGCAGTGGTTGTAGTTTTGTTAGGAATAGTTCTTTATCTCTTGGTTATTAAACCAAGTTTTACTGGCTATGCTATTAATGCTCAAAATGAAGGAGCAGAGTATATCATAGGAACTATTTTCCAGATGGCATCACAATGTCAACAAGTTCCAATTACTTTTGACAACCAGACAATCAATCTAGTTGCAATTGAATGTCTTCAACAAGCACAACAGCAAGCACCACAGACATCAGATGAATTGTTAGAATAATAATAATTTTTTTATTTTTATTTTTTAGATTTTTATAATTAATTTTATAAAAAAACCAAAGATTTAAATTTTAATTTTACTCTTTTTAATGATGAATAAAAGAGAGGATATTATTATTCTAGGAATATTTCTATTTTTTATATTTCTTGTAGGAATAAATGCATTATCTATCGGAGGAGAATCTGGAAGTTTTTATGATGGACAGATAGATGAGGTTAGAATATATAATGGAAGTCTTTCTTCTGAAGAAGTAAGAAGCAATTATGAATTAGATTATATTAATTGGGACTCTTGGAGTAAATTAGGATATTTAGAAGATTTAGTTCCAGTAAGATCTCCTTTAGCGAAATTTCTGCAATTTAAATTCTTGTTAGAGTCAAATGATACAGAAGTAAGTCCTAGTGTGTTAAACTACACTACTAAATCAGCTGGTTCTAATTTAGGACCGAGCATTCTTTTAGTTAGAGTAAATTCATCTTATGGAACCAATTATACAGACGAGAATTTGTATTGTTATGTAAATATAACAGATTCTGATGATTCAAATGTTTATGCTAATTTTACTTGGTATAATGATACTGGAGCAGTATTCTCAGGAGAATACGGTCCTTTTAGTATAGATACTTTAACTTTAATTTCAATATTGGAATCCGGAAATACTTCTAAATATGAAAACTGGACATGCTCAGTAAAAGCTTATGATGGAAAAGATTATGAAAATAATGAAAGTAATGCTTCTATAACTATTCTTAATAAACCTCCAGAAGTAAATCTGAGTTATCCTTTAGATGACTTCGAAACTACAAATAGAACACCTACATTTAATTGGACAGGAAGCGATGCAGATGGAGATCCCATAACTTATGAACTAAATATATCTTGCTTTCATTCTGCTGGAGGAACCTGTTCTATTGATGATAGATACTTTACAAATTTAATATTAGAAAATAAAACTCTGGAAGAATATCTAAAATATTTGTGGGATAAAAATTATTATTATAATTGGACTGTGAGAGCTAATGATAGTGAAGATTATGGAGAATGGGCTCCTCCTAGAAGATTGAAGATTCAAGCACTTATTGCAACTTCACTTCCTGTGGATTTTGTAGATTTTGGAGAAATGGAGCCAGAAGAGATTAATGACACTTCTGATGATAATCCTTCTCCTTTAGAACTTCAAAATGATGGAAACTGTTTTGTAAATACAACCATAAATGCAACAGATTTATGGTCAAGCGAGAATAATCCTTCTGAATATTATCTTTACAAAATAGATAATAAAACAGGAGAAGAAGGAGCTTTTGTATGGGATTTAAGTGAGGTATCCTGGATTAATATGCCTTCTATAAACTCTCTTGCAATAGCAAAATTAGACTGGAATGATTCTAAAGATCTTGCTGAAACTGATTTAAAAGTAAAAGTTCCAAATCATGAACTTCCTGGAAATAAAACATCAACAATCTGGTTTATATCAAGTTTAGGAGAATAAAATGAATAAAACAAGAAAAATATTGATAGCAGAAGGAGTCTTTGTGTTAGGAGTCTTTGTGTATATTTTCTTATTTGCAAATCCAAGTCAAATTTATCCTTTACAGGGAATGATAATAAAAGAACCTGACCTTAATTTTGAATTTAAAAACGCAGAAGAAATTTTAATATCAACTGATAAAAACTTTGTTAATCAGATTATTCTAAAAAAGAATGAAGAAATTTTATTAGAACCAGGAATTTATTTTTGGAAAGTTAGAAATAAATTAAAAGAAAGTGAAATAAGAAATTTTACAATTGAGGAAGTAGTTGCTATAAATCTTAAAGAAACAGGAGAATTTTATGAACTTCAAAATGTAGGCACAGTAAATTTAAACATTACTAAGATAGGAGAAAGAAATATTACTGACATAACTATAGATATTGGAGATTCTGAATTTTTTGAAAAAGATAATTCCACATATGAAGGGAGGATGAAATGATATATAAAAATAAATTTTATAATTTGGTATTCTTGGCAATAATTCTTTTATTTTTAATTTCTCCACAAATATCTGCTTTAGGAATTTCTCCTGGAAGAACTACTATTGATTTTGAGCCAGGATTGGAAAAGACAATAAAAGTAAATGTAGTTAATACAGAAAATAAAGAAATGGGAGTTGTTTTGTATGCTAAAGGAGAATTAAAAGATATAATAACTTTTTCAGAGGACACTCTGCTCTTTTCAGCAGATGAGAAAGAAAAAACTTTTACTTATTCTTTAAAACTTCCAGAATCTATGAGCCGTCCTGGTCTTTATACAGGAGAAATAATCGCTTTAGAAGTTCCTCCTGAAGGAGTAAAAGAAGGAGCAGTTATAGGAGCAACAGTTGCTGTAACAACTCAGCTTTATGTTAATGTTCCTTATCCTGGAAAATATATAGAATTTGATCTGGATATATTAGAAAAAGAAGGAGAAGTTTCTTTTTATATTCCTGTAATTAACAAAGGAGAAGAAGATATAAATGAATTAGGAAGTTCCATAGAGATTTATTCAGGAACAGATAAAATAAAAGAAATAGATTTAGAGAAAATATCTATAGAATCTGAAAAAAGAGAAGAGTTAATTGCTAAATGGGCAGATGCAACTCCTGGAAATTATCTAGCAAAATTAATTTTAAATTATGATAGTGAAGAAGAAATTCTCGAGAAGAATTTCAAGGTAGGAAATGTAAAAATAGAAATTCTTTCTATAACAGTTGATGATTTTTCTTTAGGAGAGATAGCAAAGTTTAATATTCTTGTTGAAAATAAATGGAGAGAAGAAATAAAAGATGTGTCAGTTAATATGATTATTTATGGAAATTCAGGAGAAACAATAGCTGATTTTACTACTGCAAATTATAATCTTCTTGCTTCTGATAGAGTAAATATGAATTCTTATTGGGATACAGAGAATGTAAATGAGAATATTTATGATGGAAAATTAACTTTAAGATATGAAAATGAGGAAGAAAGTAGAAATATAAGAATTAAAGTTACAAAAGACAGCATTGAAGTTCTTGGACTTACAGGTTATGTAATAGATGAGGGAGGAGGAGAACTTAATTTAGTTAATTTGTTATTAATAATAGTGGGATTATTAGTAATAGCCAATATAATCTGGTTTGTTGTAGTCAAAAAACTGAAGAATAAAAAATAGGAATTTATAATATTTAAGGATAAAGTCATAATACTTATATACTAAAAAACTATTATTAAAGAAAGATAAAACTAATAAACTAAAAAATATTATATAAATATGGACTTTAAGAAAAAGAGGAAGAAAATTTTAATTTTTTTGATAATAGCTATTTTATTAGGAACTTTCTTCTTTTTAGAATATTATTTTGATTTTCTGGAATTTCAGAATTCAAGTGGTGAAAACAGTAAAAATTCAGGAAATATAAATTTAAAAATCCTGCCTCCTTCAGATAATTAGAATATGGAAAAAACTGATATAGCTTTAATTGCAATAATTCTTCTAAGTAGTTTTCTTTTAGTTTTATTTTTTGGAATAAAATTTACTGGTTATCATCAACAAATAGGCTCAGCTAATGTTACTGTTGTATCTAAAGCTAGCATAAATTTCACTTTGGATAATGTTAATTGGGGTGTTGGAGCTGTTGATGCAGGAGAAATAAATGCACATCTTGATACAGAAGGAAACATACTAGATGGAAATTGGACTAATGTTTATCAAGGATTAGTTTTAAGAAATGAAGGAAACTGTAATGTAACTGTTAATCTATCTACTGATACTGCTGCTACATTTCTTGGAGGCTCAGCTGGAGGAGGTCCTAGTTATAAATTAAAAATCTCAGATAATGAGACAGGCTCTTGCGCTACAGGATATAATGAAATGTCAACTTATACAGAAACTTCAGGTTCAGCTCAGGATGCTTGTTTAAACTTTAGTTATGAGGACTCAAGAGATCAATTGAATATAGATATAAACATTACAATTCCTAGAGATGTTGTGCCTGGAGAAAAAGGCACTTTAATTACTGCATATGCAGGTGTGGTATAATTTCTGTAAGAAAAATATAAAAATTATAATTGTACGCAATAATAAAATAATTTCTGAATATTAAATAGCAACTTATAAAAATAAAATTATTTTTGTTTAATATAAAGAGAATAATATAAAAATAGGGAAATGCTTATAAAATATTATAAAATGTTATTAAAAGAAAAAAGAAGTGGAATTTATTTACTTTCTTTTATTTATTTTGTTTTCTTACTGGGAAATCTATCTGCTTTAGGAATAAGTCCTGCTATTGAAGAATATAATTTTGAGCCAGGATTAAAAGGAAGTATTAATTTTATAATCACAGATACAAAATATGGAAAAGAATATTCAATTTATCCTGAAGGAGATCTTTCAGAGTATTTTCATATAGATAAAGAAAGAATAAAAAGAGATGATAAAATTAATGTAAAATTTGAACTTCCTTATGCAATTGATAGGCCTGGAAAACATAGAGTAAAAATAGTAGTAGAAGAAAAAAGAGATGAAGAAATTGTAGGAACAGGAATAGGAACGACTATAACTCTGTTTGCTGCGATTGATATATTTGTTCCTTATCCTGGAAAGTATGTAGAAGTTCTTTTAACTTCTCCTGATGTTAATGTTGGAGAACTCTTAACTTTTAATTTAGATATTATAAACAAAGGAAAAGAAAAAGTTAATATTACTCCTATTATAGAGATTTATTCTCAGAAAAATGACGAGAAATTAGAAGTTCTAAATTTCAAAAATAGAATATTAGAATCTCAGAAGAGAATTGAACTAAAGAAAATTATGAATACTACAAATTTTAATCCTGGTAAATATAAAGCAATAGCAGTTGTAGAATATGGAGAAAATAAGATTGCTAAATCAGAAAATGAATTTAGATTAGGAGAATTAATCATTTATATAACTGACTATACAAAAAAAATAATTCTTGGAGGTCTTAAGAAATTTGATATTTTTATTGAGAGTGGATGGAATAATGAAATTGAGGGAGTTTATGCAGATGTTTTAATTTTAGATAAATCAAATAAAAAACTTCTAGAGGAATTTAAAACTTCATCTACTAATCTAATTCCTTGGGAGGAAAAAGTTATATCAGGATTCTTTGAGACTTCTAATTTCTCAGAAGGATTTTATGATGCAAATATATCTTTAATTTATTATGGAGGAGAAGTAGGAAAATCCTCAAGTGAAATAGTAGAAATTGAATTTGTCAAGCCTTCTTCTAAAATTCTTTTAATAATTTCTATAATTTCTGGAGGATTATTCTTGTTAGTAATAATATTTATATTAATAAAAAAGGGATTTATAAAAAGAGATTCTATAAATAAAATTAAAAAATTTCTTAAGGAATTTATTAAAAATGAAAAAGAGAAAAAAAATAAGAAGAGAAATTAAATTTGTTTATTTTTTATTAATAATTTCTCTGTTTGTTTTTATTTTATATCTTCTTCTTAATCTAAACTCAGAAATTATTTATCAGAAAGTAATACCTATGAAATTGAATATTGGAGAAATTGCAGGCTTTGATGTTAATAATACAATTTTAACATTTGGAACAGTTACTCCTCTTTCTAGTTCAAGAAGGCAATTAAAATTAGAGAATAATTATCCTTTTCCAATACAATTTAGATTTTATGCAGAAGGAAACATAAGCAATTTTCTTGTCTTTAAGAAGAAAGTATATCTGAATTCTGGAAAAAGTAGAGATTTTGATATAGTTGCTTTCAGTAATAATGAAACTTCAGGAGAATATTCTGGAAATTTCATAATCACAGCGAGAAGATTTTTTGGTTAAATTAAACTTATCTTAGAAAGAAATTTAAACAATCAAAACAAATTATAATTATGAAAAGAGGAAAAATATATCTTTTAATTCTTATTGTAATAGCAATAATCTCTTTTTCTTTTTATTCTTTAATCATTAAAGAGTCTTTTTATACAGCAAAAACTACAGATAGTGGAAATGTTAATTTAACAGTGATGCATAATCCTTATTGTGGAGATGGTACTTGTGATTCAGGAGAAAGTTGCTCTTCTTGTCCTTCTGATTGTGGAGTCTGTGAAGAAGAGGAAGAAGAGGAAGGTGGAGGAGGAGGTGGAGGAGGAGTAGTTGGAGGAGGTGGAGATATTAGTGACTCAGAATATTTTACAGTAGATAAAGAGCTTATTAAAACTGTTATGAGAGTAGGAGATGTACTAAAAGTTTCTTTGAGAATTAATAGTGAATATGGTTCTTCTTTAGATTTTGGACTTGAGACAGATATGGGAAAGTATCTATCTATATCTGATCAGAATTTTACTTTAGGTCCTAATAAACAAAAAGAAGTTTTTTTAATTTTCTATACATCTTCTAAAACAGAACCAGGAGTTTATGTGGGAAAACTTAAAGTTGTGACAAATAAAAAAACAGTAGAAATTCCAATTATACTTGAAATCGAGACCAGAGAAGTTATTTTTGATGTTAGTTTGAATATACCTATAGCATATAAAATAGTTTATCCTGGAGATATTGTTATTCTACAATTTACAATTTTTAATTTAGGTAAAGTAGGAAAAGTAGATGTAAATATTGATTATTTTATAAAAGATTTTGAAGGAAACACTCTTGTGTCTAGTCAAGATATAATGTCTGTTGAGGATAAGACCTCTTTCTCTAGAACTATAAGACTTCCTTATGAATTAGATCCAAAGAGTTATGTTGCTATAGCACAAGTTAGATATGATGCATTTGTAGGAACTTCTTCTGATACTTTTGAAGTAGAAAGGAGAAAAGGTTTTATTCCTTATTATATATTGTTATCTCTTTTGATATTTCTTCTTGTACTTTTAATTAGAAAATTGATTCAACTTGCTAAGAAATACAAAACTGAAAAAGAGATTGAATAAAATTTAACATAAATTATCTGTTTCATTTAGATTTCTTGGATCTCTCCAATCTTCGCTGTGTTGAATTATAGCACCAGTAGGATTCATAAATAATAACTCTTTTTCTTTACAAATTATATAATAATCTTCACAGAAATTAGTTTTATTACATATAGCTTTTGTATAAGAATGAGTATAAAAATTTTCAGAAGAGATATTGAAAAATTTAAAATTTAGATACAATCCAATAATTGATAAAAGAAATATTAAAAGCAGAATTATTATTTTAATCTCTTCTTTCTTCATTTTTTTAAATATTTAAAGTATTTTTTAAATATTTAGAGTGTTTTTTATATTGTTTTAATTATATAAAAATTTCCTAAATTCTATAAAAATTATAAAAGAAGAAAAAATTAGAGACAATGAAAGAATAATTAAATTTTTTTATTTTACCGACGATAAAATGGGAGAAAGCTTTATAAACTAATTCAACTTTTTTATTCTATATAATCAAATTAAGAGAGATTCTTTTCATTTCTCTTTTGAATTAAGTCAATAATAATTAAAGAAATGATATAAAATGGATAAAAGTGAGTATAATGCAGAGGCAATTAGAGTTTTAGAAGGTTTAGAAGGAGTTAGACAACGTCCTGCTATGTATATTGGAGGAACAGGTAAAGAGGGATTACATCATTTAGTTTATGAAGTAGTTGATAATTCTGTAGACGAAGCTCTTTCAGGATGCTGTAAGAAAATAAAAGTTTCTTTAAATAAAGATGGTTCAGTTACTTGTGAAGATGATGGAAGAGGAATTCCTGTTGATATTAACCAAACTTACAAAATTCCAGCAGTGCAATTAGCTCTGACAAAACTTCATGCAGGAGGAAAATTTGACAAGAAATCTTATCTTATTTCAGGAGGTCTTCACGGAGTTGGAATATCTGTTGTTAATGCTTTATCTAAAAAGTTAATAATTGAAATAAAAAGAAATAGACATATCTATAGACAAGAATACTCAAAAGGTTTAGTAAAAACTAAATTAAAGATAGTTGAAAGTTGTGATGAAAATGATACAGGAACAAAAGTTATATTCTGGCCTGATGAGACAATTTTTTCTGAAGTAGATTTTGATTATAAAGTTCTTGAAACGAGATTTAGAGAAATAGCTTTTCTAAATTCTGGATTAAAAATTACTCTTATAGATGAAGAAAAAAATAAGAAAAAAGAATTTTTCTCATCAGGAGGTCTTATAGAATTTGTAAGATGGCTTAATGATTCCAAGGAGATTTTGCACAAACCTATTTATTTTAAAAGAAGCGTTGATGGAACTTTAATTGAAGTTGCTATTCAATATAATTCAGGATATCGGGAAAATATTTTTGGATTTGTTAATACTATAAATACAGTTGAAGGAGGAACTCATATTTATGGTTTTAAAACAGCTTTAACAAGAGTAATTAATGATTATATGAAAAAAAACGAAAATAATAAAATTTCAGTTTCTGGAGAAGATGTTAGAGAAGGTCTAACTGCCATAGTAAATATAAAAATACCTAATCCTCAGTTTGAAGGACAAACCAAAACAAAATTAGGAAATAGTGAAATAAAGGGATTTGTTGATTCTATTGTGACTTCTGCACTTTCAGAATTTTTTGAAGAGAATCCTTCTATAGTAAAAAAAATTCTTTCAAAAGCATCAGATTCCGCAAAAGCAAGATTAGCTGCAAAAAAAGCAAAAGAACTTGTAAGAAGGAAAACAAGCTTTTCATTGACAGGTTTGCCAGGAAAATTAGCTGATTGTTCTTCTAAAAAAACAGATAGAACAGAACTTTATCTTGTAGAGGGAGAAAGCGCAGCAGGTTCAAGTAAAGCAGGAAGAGATAGAGAAACTCAGGCAATTTTAGCTTTAAAAGGGAAAATCATTAATGTAGAGAAATCAAGTCAAACTAAAGTTCTTTCAAATGAAGAAGTAACCAATATAATAACTGCTGTAGGAACTGGAATAGGAGAACAATTTGATATAAATAAATTAAGATATAGTAAAGTAATCATAATGACAGATGCTGATGTTGATGGAGAACATATAAAAACTCTTTTATTAACTTTTTTTTATAGATTTATGCCTGAATTAGTTAAGCAAGGAAAAGTTTATGCGGCTGTGCCTCCTTTGTATAGAATAAGAAAAAATAAAGATATTTATGTTTATTCAGATAAAGAATTAAAAAAGGTTCTAGAAAGATTGAATGTAAAAGATGGAAGAATTACTAGATTTAAGGGTTTAGGTGAAATGAGCTCTAAACAATTATGGGAAACTACTATGAATCCAAAATCTAGAAAAATAAATAGAATCTATGTTGAGGATGCTGTAGAAGCTGATAGAACTTTTATTATGCTTATGGGAAATGATATTCCAGCAAGAAAAGCATTTATACAAGAAAATGCAAAGGAGGCTAAATTAGATATATAAAATGCCTAAAAGAAGCAAAATAAAAACACCGGATTGGATTTTGAATGAGAAAGCTCCAAAAAAAGAAAGTAAAAAAGAAAAGGTCTTTAGAATTAAATTATGTCCAAAATGTAAAAGTGATAATGTAAAAATTATATTAAGTGGAATGAATTCTGAAGAGCAGTCAAATACAGGAAAAGAATGGAAATGTGATAATTGTGGATGGAAGGGAAAGGAAATTATTGAAAAAGAGCTTAGCGAAGAGGAATTTTTGAAATATTTAGATGAAAAAGGAGAGAAAGTTAATTAAAATGACACCTAAAAAAACAGATAAAGAAATGATAGAAGATGAAAAAGAAAATATCTCAGATTCAGAAGTCTCTGAAGTAATGAGAAAATCTTATTTAGATTATGCTATGTCTGTTATTGTTAGTAGAGCGATTCCTGCTGTTGAAGACGGTTTAAAACCTGTTCAGAGAAGAATTCTTTATTCTATGCATCAGATGGGATTAAAGTCAGCAAGTCAAACAAAAAAATCTGCTAGAATTGTTGGAGATGTAATTGGTAAATATCACCCTCATGGAGATACTGCTGTTTATGAAACTATGGTTAGAATGGCTCAGGATTTTTCTATGAGATATCCTTTAGTTTTTGGTCAAGGAAATTTTGGATGTTTTACTGCAGATACAAAAGTAAAATTAACCGATGGAAGAGATTTATCTTTCTTAGATTTGGTTGAAGAAAATAAACAAGGAAAGAGAAATTTTACATTTACAGTTGATGATGGTATTATAAAAATTGCAGAAATAAAAAATCCAAGAAAAATAAAAGGAAATACAGAAATTATGAAAGTAATTTTAGATAATAGTGAAGAAATAAAGTGCACCTTAGATCACAAATTTATGTTAAAAGATGGAACATATAAAGAAGCAAAAGATTTGAAATCAGGTGATTCATTAATGCCTCTTTATTTTAGACTTTCAACAATAGAGGATGATTCTAAAGCAATAGGTTATGATATGATATTTCAACCTAAAAATAGTTCTTGGAATTTTTCTCATATCTTAGCTGATGAATGGAATATAGAGAATAATATCTATTCAAAATCTGCAGGAAGAATAAGACATCATATTAATTTTAACAAATTGAATAATAATCCAGATAATATAAGAAGAATGAATTGGAAAGAGCACTGGCAAACTCATTATAACTTTACTTCTGAAAAGCACAAAAATGATTTAGATTATGTCCAAAAATTGGCTGAAGGAAGAAAGAAATTTTGGAGTGATGATAAAAATAGAAAAGCTTATTCAGAAAGAATGAGAGAGAGAAATTTGAATAATTGGAAAAATAAAAAATACAGACAGAATATGATTGTAACTCTAAGTGAAGTTAATAAAAAATATTTAAAAGAACATCCTGAAAGAATAGAAGAAATACGAAGAACCGCATCTATATCTCTAAAAAAGATGTGGAAAATATCAGAATATAGAGAATTATTTCACAATATAATCTCTGAAAATAATAAAAAAAGAGAAACTAATTTAACTGGAAAGAGAAAATTTGTAAGGATATGCGAGTATCTTAAAGAAAATAATATTCCTCTGAATAAATCTAATTATGAAGAAACTAGAAAGAATATATTTGGAACAAAAAGTTTCACTTCTTGGGATTTGGGAATTAAAAAGTATTTTGAAAATAATAAAAATCTCGTTTTATGTGAGATAAACCAAAACCATAAAGTTGTTGGAATTAAATTATTAAATGAATTTGCAGATGTTTACGATTTAACAGTTGATAAAACCCATAATTTTGCTTTAGCTTCAGGTATTTTTGTTCACAATTCAACAGATGGAGATCCTCCTGCAGCTTATAGATATTGTATAACTGGAGATTCCTTAGTTGTAACAAATAAAGGTATTCAAAGAATAGATAAAATTTCGAATAAAGAAGATATTGATATAAACATTTTATCTAAAGATAAGAAAATTCATTCTTCTTCTAAATTGTTTGATTCAGGAATTCACTCTACAAAAAAGATAACAACAAATCGTGGTTTTTCTTTAACTGGAAGTTATAATCATCCTGTTTTAACTCTAACGAAGAATTTGACTGAAGCTCCTACTTTTATGTGGAAAACTTTTGAGCAGATTAAGAATGGAGATTATATTGTCTTAGACAGATTGTCCGATGATTTTTGGCCTGAAAAAAATTTAGATTTAAGAGAATATTGGTCTGAAACCGATAATAAGAGAATAAAGCAGAGAATTTTACCTACTAATTTGAATGAAGACCTTGCATTTATATTAGCTTCTTTAATCACTGAAGGTACGCTTAATCATAAAAAAATAGAGTTTTGCAATACAGATGAAAAATGGATTAATGCTTTTGAGAACAAATGGAATAAAATTTTTCCAGATAGTAAATTACATAGATTCAAAAGAAAACCATCTTCTTATGGCAAAAAAGATTATTGGAGATTAGAATGTCATTGTTTACATACAATTAAGTTTTTAGAAAATATGGGTTTGTCTCTTGTGAAATCAAAGTCTAGAGAAATTCCTTTATTAATCTTACAATCTCCAAAGGAAGTTTTAAGAGAATTTGTAAAAGTATCTTTTGAAGGTGAGGGGGGTGTTGCTTTCACAGAAAAAATGATGGAAATTAGATTTTGTTCATCGAATGAGAGCTTAATTGATCAATTCCAAATTATTTTGTTAAGGTTTGGTATAGATTCTTTTAAGAGATATGACAAATACAAAAAATTACATCTTTTGCAGATTAGAGGAAAGAGAAATTTCTTAAGATTTTATAAAGAAGTAGGATTTTTATCTGAAAGAAAAAATTTTGCTTTAGAATATATTCTTTCCAAATACAAGAAAGATTATTCTTCTACAGATTATGTTCCTTTTTTATCTAACTATATTAGGAGATTAGCTAAATATTCTGGAAATGAATTTATTATGAAACATAATTTTGATAGATATGGAAATATGTCTAAAAATTATTTAAGAATTTCACAAATAGTAAAAGATAAAACAGGAGTTAATGTTAGATCTCTTTTTGAATATTTTTTAGGTTACCAATATTTATTTGACAGAGTTATTTCTATAGAAGAGACTGGGAAAAAGAGAGTTTATTCTATAAAAGTCGATAGTGATTGCCATTCTTTTATTTCTAATGGATTTATAAGTCACAATACTGAAGCAAAATTAATGCCAATATCCTCTGAGTTAATTCAAGATCTTGATAAAGAAACAGTTAAATTTAATTCTAATTTTGATAATACTCTAAAAGAGCCTGAACTTCTTCCAGGAAAACTTCCCGCTTTAATGTTAAATGGAGCAACAGGAATAGCAGTGGGTATGGCTACAAATATTCCTCCTCATAATTTAACAGAAATATGTGATGCTATAATTGAATATATTAAAAAACCTGAAATAAGCATAGAAGAACTTTGTGATATTGTTAGAGGACCTGATTTTCCAACAGGAGGAATGATTCAGGGAGATATGAAGGAACTTTATCAAAAAGGAAAAGGAAAGATTATAATCAGAGGAAAAACAACAACAGAATCCTCGAAAAATAGAGAACTTATAATAATTACAGAAATTCCATATATGTTAAACAAATCAACTTTAGTTGCTCAGATTGCTAATTTAGTTCAAAATAAAAAAATAAAGAATGTTTATGATTTGAGAGATGAAAGTTCAAAAGGAAAAATAAGAATTGTTCTAGAAGCTAAAAAGGGAACAGATCCTAAATTTATAATTAATTCTTTGTATAAGTACACTCGTTTACAAGATTCTTTTAATGCTAATTTTCTTGCTTTAGTTAAAGGACAACCAAAACTACTAAATCTTAAGAATATTCTTGAAGAGTATGTTAATTACAGAAAAGAAATAATTACTAATAGAGCAAAATACGAATTAAGGAAAGCAAAAGAGAGAAAAGAAATTGTAGAAGGGCTTTTAATTGCACTAAAAAATATAGATGAAATTATAAGATTAATTAAAGCTTCAAAAAGTGTTGCAGAAGCTTCAGATTGTTTAATGAAAAAATTTAATTTGACTTCTAAACAATCTCAAGCTGTTTTAGACACCAAACTTCAACAATTGACTTCTTTAGAAAGAGATAAACTAAAAAAAGAGAGAGAAGAATTAGAAAAGAAAATTGAGGAATTAGAAAGTACTTTAGGAGATATTAAAGAGATTTTAAAGATTATAGTAAAAGAGATTAAAGAAATAAGAAATAAATATGGTGATGATAGAAGAACTAATGTTTTGAAGAATATTAAAGAGATTAAAGAAAAAGATTTAATTCAGAAAAAAGAGGTTATAGTAACTATTACTGATAGAGGATACTGCAAAAGAATGGATGTAGAAACTTATAGAGAACAAAAAAGAGGAGGAAGAGGAAGTTTAGGAAGCAGTTTAGCGACAGGAGATTTTGTGAGAAAAATAATATCCTGCTCAACTTATGATTATCTTTTATTTTTCACAACTCGTGGAAGAGTTTTATGGTTAAAAGCTTATGAACTTCCTTCAGCTGAAAGATATAGTAAAGGAAAAGCATTGATTAATCTTCTTGGATTAAAAGATGAGTCTATTACAAATATAATTCCTCTGAAGAATTTTGATGGATATCTATTTATGGCTACAAAAAAAGGAATTATTAAAAAAATTTCTCTGAATTATTTCTCAAAACCTAGAACTTCAGGAATTAAAGCTATTAAACTTCCTTCTGATGATTCTGATTTCCTTATTGGAGTAAAAGTAATAGGAAAAGATGATGAAGTCTTTTTAGCAACTAAAAAAGGAAAAGCTATAAGATTTGATAGTGGAAGCATAAGAAATATGGGAAGAACTAGTTATGGAGTTACTGGAATAAAATTAGAAAAAGATGATGAAGTAGTTAGTTTAGAAGTTTTAAATACAGATGCTATAATGACTATTACGAGAAATGGATATGGAAAAAGGACTAATGTGAAAGATTATAGAAAAACAGCGAGAGCAGGAAAGGGAGTAATTAATCTAAAAATTATAGAAAAGAATGGAGATGTTGTTACTACTATTGCTGTTAATGAGAAAGAAAATATAATAATAACAACTGCAAAAGGAATAGCGATGAGAACTTCTCTTGAGAATATAAGAATTATGGGAAGAGCAGCTCATGGAGTGAGAGTAATAAAACTACAGAAAGGAGATTATGTAACAGATTTAATAAGAGTTCCTGAGAAAGAAGAAAGAAAAGAAATAATTAATTAATTTTCCTCTAAATTATCTTTTTTGGAATTCCAGAAAGGACAGATATCCTTATATTCACACCATTCACATAATTTAGAAGGATTTGGTTGAAAATTTTCAGTTGATTCTATTTTTTTAATTAATTCCAAAATATCTTCTTTTAATTTTTCTAATTGTTCTTTTGTTCTCCTTGAAATTACTTTCTTATTATGAGCTAAATAATGCCATATAAGTACAATCTCCTTATCTTCTCCAAATTCTTCTTTAATTGCTAAAGAATAAAGTGCTAACTGTCTGTCATTATCAACATCTCTTTGCATGGGCATATTATTTGCTGTTTTATAATCATGGATTTCTATTCGTTGTTCTTTTAGATTATTAACGAGTCTGTCAATATATCCTATCAATTTTCTATTTTCATCTAATAATATCTCAACTTTTTTTTCTGTTCCAATAGTATTCTCATCAAAAGGATAATTTTTTGTATAATAATCTGTGAGAAATCTAATTCCTTTATTGAAATAATCTTCTAAAGTTAAATTCTTTATTACAATTTTTGTATCCTCGTTATGATTCTCTTTCCAACAGTCTAGATATACATTAATTATCTCATCTACTTTTGGAATTCTTCTAAATTTTATTTCATTATATAAATATTCCAAAGCATTATGAACACAAAATCCTAATAGTGCTTCAATGCTTTTTGTTTTAACTTTTATTTTGTCTATATATCTAAGTTTAAATTTTAAAGGGCATTGCTCAAAACAACTCAATTTTGAATGAGAATATATCTTATTATCTTCTTGCATTAATATTTCCAGATAAAAGCAGTTATAAATTTTGTTAATTTTTATCTAATTCAGAAATAAAAGTTTCTATTGTTTTTAGAATATATCCTTTTCTTTTTTTGTTAATATAAAAATATCCTATAATTGAGGCTATTAGACCTCCTAAACTATCAATTGTTAAATCAATCATAGTGTCAGTTAATCCGCTTATGTCTCCTAACATCATCTTTTGCATATTTGTATTAAATATGAGATCAACAAAGAATTCAAATATCTCCCAGATAGCACCTATTGAAACTGCGAATGAAAAGACAAATATAGATATCCAAATTGGTTTTGCCTCTATTTTTCTTTTCTTGTATATTATAAATAGAATTGTTAATCCAATTATTCCAAGAGCCATAGCTGACCAGAAATGAAGAAAAATATCCCACCACCAGAATTTTAAATAGAATTTTTGAACTTCTCCAAGATAAAGAGCTGCAAATATGAAAAGTATCATTAATATTTCAAAGATTTCAGGAATATCTATCTTGTATTTTTTCTCAATTAAAAGTGGAATAAATGTAAGAAAAATTGTGAGAAGAGTGATAAAAAAAGTGAACCATCTTTGTTTATATATTTCTAAAAAAAGAGCGAGAATTAAACTTATTCTTAAGATATTTATTAAATAGAAATTTATTTTCTTTATGGACTCTTCTCTCATAGTAAGACTATAAACTTATTATATTTAAAATATCTTATTTTATTATTCAGAGAAATCTTTCTCTTTACTATCTCTTGCTAAAAATCCCCACCAAGGATTTTTTATTCTAATTATCTCTCCAGTTTCTGAGTCTATTTGAGCATCTATTTCTTCTCTTACTGGAAACAATAAAAATAATCTAGCTTTCTTTTGAACACGAACTTTGTAAATTCCGTCTTCATCTAAAGTCATATCTTCTAAAGTACAATTTCTTTGTCTTAATTTTTCTTCTACTTTTTCTTTAACTTTATCAGGAAGATAGTTTATTTCTTTAGTTTGATTATTTCCTATGTTTCTATAAACTTTTCCATTGTGATGATAGAGAGTTACATTTGTACTCATGTTTATATTCTTTACTTGAACAATAACATTTCCTGATTTTCCTGCTGTTACAGTCATTTCTCTTTTTCCATCTCCAATATCACATTTAGTTACAGAACCAGTGCAGGTGCAGTTCTCAGGACATTCTTCTCCTTGAGAAGAGATTCCTAATATATTTCTATTTCTTACTATATTTCTTATCTGAGAACTTGATTTATTTTCTAATTGGGATGTGATTAATTTTCCTTTAGAATTATTTGAACTTTGATTTTCTTCTAAATTTGATGTTTTATTATTCTCTGAATTGTTTATTCCTTGATTTTCTTGCATAGCTCCTTGAACTAATATAAAATTAATTAGAAGCAATACTAATATTCCAAATAAAATTGATTTTTTCATAATATCTCAAAAAAAGAATATTTATAAAACTTCTCCCCAACCAATTAATCTCCAATGTCCTCCAATATTTCTAGCTATTCCTAATTTATCTCCTTTTAATGTAACTAGAGGTATATTCAACATCAATTCAGTTTCTTCTTCAGAGATTTTTTCTACTGTTCCAACAGTTATTGTAGTATTTACTGAAAGCATTAACATTTCCTTAACTCTTAAATTATCCACTTTTTTATGTTCCTCTACTCCTAAAACTTCATTAAAAAGATTAATTTTTACTCTTATTTTTTTTGTTATTTCAGGAAGCTTTCCCTTTAGTCCGACAATACGCCCTGTTAAAGAGTCTGTTTTTGTTAGAAAAGGATCTAGTCCTGTTTCAATAGAAATACTTACTCCAGGCTCAACTTCTTTAACTTTTTGGTCTCCTTTATACAAAGATAAAATTTCTGTGTTAATATCTTTATATTCAGTAGAATCTGCTTTCTTTATGGTTAATCCTGGTTTTATCTCTATTTTATCTCCTACTTTTAATTTTCCTTTCTTTAAGATACCTCCTAAAACTCCTCCATTTAAATTTTCTATAGATTTTCCAGGACGATTTATGTCAAAACTTCTTGCTATTAAAAAAATCGGTTCTGTATTAATCTCTCTTTCTGGAATTTCTATCTTGCATATCTCTTCAAGAATCTTATCTAAGTTTATTTCTTGTTGAGCTGAAACTGGTATTATTGGTGCGTTTTCTGCAATAGTTCCTCTAAAAAATTCTCTAATCTCTTTGTAATTTTTTAATGCTTGTTCTTTACTCACTAAATCTATTTTATTCTGGACTATTATAATATTTTTTATACCTTTAGTTTGTAAAGCCATGAAATGTTCTTTTGTTTGTGGTTTTATTCCTTCATTAGCAGCAATTACTAAAATTGCAGCGTCTATGATTGAAGCTCCAGAGAGCATAGTTGCCATTAACATTTCATGTCCAGGAGCATCTATAAAACTTATATATCTTAGAGGAGTGCCTTTCTTGTTAATATTGAATTCATCTTTATCTTTGTATATGATTGTATTAGCATATCCTAACTTTATTGTAATTCCTCTTTTTAATTCATCAGAATGAGTATCAGTAAATTTTCCAGTAAGGCATTTAAGAAGTGTTGTTTTTCCGTGATCTATATGTCCAATCACTCCAATATTTAACTCAGGTATATTCTTTTCATCTTTCATAAAAAAGAAAGAAATAGTTAGATTAAAAGGTTTTTGGATTATGACAAACACGTTTTCAGAATTTTCTTCTTCAGATTTTAATGCTATTTTTTATTTCTGTTTATAATTATTTAATAGAGATATCTTTTATTATTAATAGAATAAGAATTTATCGTAACTATATCTTATTTTTTTAAAAAACTCTTTTTAAGATTCTTCAAATTTTATTATTCTGCTTTTTTAGTTGGTTCTTCTTTATTTTCAGGAAATATTTCAGATAATTTTTTACTTCCTTCATTAATAATTTTTAAATTTATCTGGACTATTGATTCTGATATCACTTTTCCTCTTACAGTCTTTCTTAATCTCAATCCTTTAGGACGATTTCTTCCAACTTTCTTTTTTCCTTCTTTTCTTGGTTTTTTCTTCATGCCTTTTCCGTATGTTAAAAGGACTTTTTTTAATCCTATTCCTTCAATATTTCCCATTGAAGTAAATCCAGCTTTATCACTTGTTCCTGTAATTTCAAATTCATAATCTTCTAAATCTGAAGAAATATCTTTTCCTGATATTTTATCATGAAGCTCTTTTCCTATAAGAGATTCTGAATCTGATTCTAATTTATAGGTTTTTCCTTCTTTTGTTCCTATATTAATTTTAAATACCATTAGATTTAATTGAAGAGTTAGTTTTTAAAGTTTATGAGTGATGTCTTTATTTCATTCTTATAGTCCTAGAAATATAATAATAAAACTTATATACTCTTTTTATTTTTTTATTAATGGTGATTTTAAATTCTTTTAAATTTACTTCACTGATTATATTCTTCCTATTAATCTTTCCAACTCTTGTCTCTTCAGAATCGTCAATAGTGGACTTTGATATTACTAAATTATCAGATGAAGAATATAAAATGTTCTTAGAAGGTAAGTGTGATAAGTTTAATGGAGAGACTCAGGATTCCTGTAATCTTAGGTCTTTATTTCGGAATCCTCACATAACGGATTGTAGTGAATTTAATACTGAATACTATAAAAATCAATGTTATGCCTTTTTATATAAAATATTGCGTTATCCTTCTCATTATGGAATTAAAGAAACTGAAATTGAAAATTTTGATAATTTTTTAAAAGCTTGCTTATCCTATAATAGTTCTTTAGATGATAGTCATTCTTTTCTTGATGAAGTAGATTATTCTAATCAAGATTGTTTATATTATTTAGCTGATATAACCGGAGATGAATCAATATGCAACAAAATAAGTGAGTTTAGTGAAGCAAATAAAATTATTTTTGGGCAAAAAGTTTCTTATAAAAAAGCTTGTTTATTAAATCTTAAGCATATTAATTTTAAATCTCTTTTTAGTTTATATCTTTTATTTTCATTATTGATAGTTTTTTTCTTGTCTTTCTTTTTAATTAAAAAAAGAGAGAATCTAAAACCTCTTTCTAAGGATATTTTTTTAGGACTTATTATAAATTTATCTTTCATACTTTTTGTTCAATTTCCTTATCTTTTACAGAGAGAAGTAGAGACAATGTGGTATTCATTATTTTTGATTATTTTCTTTTTTATTTTTATTATACCTTTATATTTTCTAGATAATATTCCTCCTTCTTTTCTGCTAAACTTTATTTCAATTTTTATTTCTTCAATTGTTATAATAATTTTAACTCTGATTTTCAATAAACTTTTTAGAAAAAATAAAACTTTGTTTTGGATATCTCTTGTTATTTTCCTTATCTTTTATTTTATATTGTCTTTCTTTTTTATATTAGGATTATCAAGTTTATGAGTTCTGAAATTATAGTTTTTTTAATTTAATAATATTATTCAAATCTAGACTTTAGAAATTTTTGGAAGTTCTTTTATAAGAGATCTAATCTTATGAGAAGCGCGTACAAATATTATTCTTTAACTTTTCTATCTAATCCTAAGCATTCCATAACTCTTTCAGTGTCTTTCATCAAAATTTCAGGTATTTGATAATATCTTTCATTATGTTCTTCATTCCAATCAACTGAAAAAGTTCTTTCTCTTAAGTTAATTGTACCTATTGTTTTTTGAATATATTTCCATTTTTTTTTATATTCTCCAGCTGGAGCATATTCAACATTTGCATTTCCATGTCCTTGGTTATTATTAAATCTACATAATCGAACTTTTCCAACAAGGGGACTTTCTTCACTATAGTTAGTTTTTCCCTCTGGCTGTTCTTGATAAAGTGATTGCATAGCATTATTTAGAATATCCTCAAAATCATAAGAATCTTCAGCTTTAATTGCCAATCCCTTAAGTCCGCTATTTAATCCTTCTGTATCTACAAATGTTCTGTTGTTAACTTCCATATACACAATTCTTTTGTCCATATGTTTAGGATTATCTGATTCATATTTAAAGATTTAGGTGATTGGATTTAATGAGTATTTCCTTTTATTTCTCCAACAAATAACTTGCATTTTTCCAGATTCTTTCTTTAGAAAACCTCTTTTATCTTTGATGTTATATTCAATTTTTACAATCACCTATTTTATAATGGAACAAAAGCTTTATCGAAGAACTGAAGAAGCAGATTGAAGATATCCTCTAACTTTTCCAATATTCAATAAATCATCTCCATATACAGAAGTTACTTTATCTCTCAATTCCCCTTCTGCATCAATGCAAAACTTATCTTCTTCAATTTGTTCAAGAATTTCTTTTAATCTTGGAGCAACATTTTCTCCACTAAATCCACCAGCAAAACCAATAGTTAGATTAGGACATTGTTCTCTTAATTCTGAATAAATCGCAACTGATGATTCCAAATCAAAAGGCATTCCTCTGCCTCCAGATGGATCAATCAAAGCATAGCTTATTAAATCCTTATAATCCTGAACACCTTTTGCTATTTGATTCGGTGTTTTTTTATACATAGCTTTATGTGAAGCTTGAAAAACAATTTGCATATTAGGATGTTGCTGTTTTATTCTTGCAACTTGACTAATGTCTGGCCAAACTATGTTTAATTGTATTGCTTGGCACAAATCATCTTCATAAACACCATCAAATATTTGAGCAACCTGATTAGATAAGGTGTCAATTTCTTTTGAATTGTAATGAACCATAGTTAAAACTTGTCTATCGGTTGCTTTCAATAATTCAGGAAGAGAATTTGCAGAAGGATATCTTCTATTTTGAGTTGCTTGTCCATTAAGTGTTTTGTAACTTACTAAAAATCCAAGCATTGGAATGTGTGGACTTTTCATAGAATAATCTGATTGAGAAAACTCTCTGCAAATCTCTTTTGTTTCTTCAACATTTACTGGTCCCGTAATTCCAATATAGGGTTTTGCCCTCATAATAAATAGAAAATGTTGCTAAATTATAAAGCTTTTGCCCTTGATTGTGTGTCTTTGATCTATCACTTCGTT
>CAYTGG010000005.1:0-40473 GCA_964437455.1 Candidatus Woesearchaeota archaeon
GATGTTAATTGCAATTGAATTTAAGCCAACCAAAAAGAAAGTATTATAAATGTTCAAAAATAATTAATCATATCATGTTACATAGAGCAAAAAAATTGAAACCCATTAAGCAAGCACTCTTCTTTCTTTTGATAGGTTTATCTGTGGTTTCATTTTGGAGAGGTGCTTGGGGAATTATGGATATTTATTTGTTTCCAAATAATTATGAATTAAGTTCATGGGTTTCAATTATAATCGGATTAATTATTTTATATATAACTAATTATTGGACTAAAGAGTTGGCTTAAATTCAACTTCTTCGGAAAACTTCGTTTTCCTCGACCACGCTGCGCTCTCGCCTTCGGCTCGGGGCAATTAACAGTGATTATCTGGAAAATCCTGATGTTGCTCTGGCACAATTTTCTTATTTTTTTGATAAAACGAGAAATTTCTATTTAATATTTTTTTAACAGTCCCATCAGATTGGTCCAAGTGATCTCTAACGCGGACGGGGCATATATTTTTAGTGTTTTTTAAAAAATAAATTTAGGTGACTACAAAATTGGAAACTTTTAAAAATGTGGGCACCTTTAATATCTTATGTATATTGAGAAAAGAAGATCTGGGAAAAATATAAAGTATTATTTAGTTCACTCTTATCGAGAAAAAGACAAGGTAGAAAAGATAAGAAAATATTTGGGATTGAATTTGACTAAAGATGAACTAAAAAAGAAAAAAGAAAAAGCTGAAAAATTAATTCTTGAAATCATTGAAGAAATGAACACAAAAGTTTTCTCATTTAGTCTAACAAAAAAACAAAGAGAATTATTAAATAAATATAATGAAAAGATTAAAGTCTTTCATTTAAGCAAAGAAGAATGGAAAATTTTTACAGAAGATTTTGTTTATAATACAAATGCCATTGAAGGCTCAACTGTTTCAGAAGAAGAAGTTAAAGAACTCCTTTCAGAAAAACCAAAAACTAATTATCCAGATGAAATAGAAACTCTGGGAGTTGCAAAGGCAATAGATTACATTAGAACAACTAAAGAAGAACTCTCTCTAGATTTATTACTTAAACTTCACAAATTATGTTTCAAAGGATCTAAATCTTTTGCAGGAAAATTTAGAGAGGTAAATGTAGGAGTTAGAAATTCAAAAGGAGATATTCTCCATGTAGGAGTTCCAAAAGAAGAGTTGATGGACTATTTAAAGGATTTTGTTTTATGGTATAAAGAGAATAAATCTCATTTTAAGCCACTTATTTTATCAGCAATATTGCATAATCAATTTGAGCATATTCACCCTTTTCAAGACGGAAATGGAAGAGTGGGAAGGCTTTTGTTAAATTATATACTTATAAAGAACAAATATCCTCCGATTAATATAAAATTTGAAGACAGACAAGAATATTACCAAACACTTCAGAAATATTCAAAAGAAGATGATTTGAGACCAACGTTGAGATTTTTGATTAAACAATACAAAAAGACTCTGAAAGAGGTGACCACAAATAAGAAAAAACAATAAAAATGTAGACACCCGATTTTGCAATATCTCGTAGTTTGTTAGTTTTAAAAAGAAAAGATTCCAAAAGGTTTCTTAGAGAATCAAGATAAACAAAAAAAATAACATCGTAAAAATTGTCGAACTATTGGTCAATTTGTCTAAATGATTTATTAGAATTATTTCTAACAGAATTTTCTCTAATTATAATATAGACATCAGCACAGAAAAACTTATAAATATAGAAAGTTACTATTTTAAAGTTTATACAGGGGTGATAAAAATTAAATATGGAAAAAAAAACACCCTTAGGAAAAAGTATTTTTAATAAAATGAAAGATTACCTTATTTTATCTCCATTGATTTTAATGACTTTACCTTTATCTAATTGTATTCATTCAGGACCTAGATTAGATTTTACTTCTGATTATGGAACTAGACCTAAATTAAAAGATGTTTTAAATAAAGAAAATATTTCTAAATTCAATTTTTATTTTAATAATTCAGAAGATAAATATATAATTATTGATCCTAAAAAAGACGATTATAATGTAGATGTAAAAGGAAAAAATTGGGAAAAAATAGATAGTAGATCTAAATTAGAAGAAAAAATCAATCAAATACCTAATTTAAATGAAAATGATGTATATGCTCTTTCAGCAGAGGTTCCATGTTATGAAAATAAAGAAGGAATTCAAAGAGTTTTAATATCTTATTTTGTTGGAGATGGAAAAGATAGAAATGTAATAATTAATAAAAAATCTAGATTTAATAAAAATTTTATTATTAATTCAATTAATAAAAAGCAAGTACTCTATGAAATAGGTGGAGGAGATGGTCCTGGAGGAGATGGTGGAGCATCAGGTGGAGAAGGTGGAGATGGAGGAACTGGTGGAGCAACAGGAGGAGGGAGTGGAGTTGGAGGTGATGGTTGTGGAGCTGCTGGAGGAGCAGGAGGAACTGGAGGAGGAACTGGAGGAGGTTCATCAAGATGAAAAAATTTAATATTTTAGTATCAATAATTTTAATTAGTATATTAAGCATTACTATAGTTCATGCTGTAACTGGTGTAAAACAAACAGATATTTTTTATGATAGCATTACACAAGAACCTCTAACAAATATTCAAGAGATAGTATATAGTTGTTCAAACTCAGAGTGTAATTCTCAAGGAAATATAATAATAAATGAAAATACCGGAAATTCAAATACATTCACTTTTGAGTATCCTTATAATCCCCACTCAACTGAATTAAATCCAGATTATTATTCACATTTCTCATTTGTAGAGTGTTATCTTCCAAAAGAATATAAAGAATGGGTATGGGGTTATGGAGCAAATTTAGAATATGATTATCAAATGGAAAAAGCAGAAAATTGCCATTCTCCAATTGATTCTTTCAGTGTTACAAATACAAATTATGTTAATGAACCTATAATAGTAGATATCACTGCATTAATAGAAGCTGATGCTCATAGTGCTTTTACTGATTTAAATCTTCCTTGGTTTCCCTCTGAATATAAAGATTATTACTCTGCTGAAACAAAAATAACTCTAAATATTTTTGATGAAAATAATAATATTGTTTATTCAGAAGATAAAACTGAAAATATTTTAATGGATACCTCAACAAATATCCAGTTTAAATGGATACCAGAAGAAGAAGGAGATTATAAAATTAAAGTTGAGACAGATGTAACAGATTGTCAATGTTCATCAAGTTTTAAACAATATTCAGAAAAAGATATTTATGTATGGCCTGAAAGACCAAAAGATCAATGTTATACAATAATAAATGATTTAACAGCAACACCTCAATTTGCAAAAGAAGGAGAATTAGTAACAATAACCTATAATAAAATAAGTAATTATGCAGATGATAAATTTGAGAAGATTCCTGTAAAAACAAGAGTAACTTATGAAATTACTGATGAAAATAATGAAATTGTTTATTCTGAGAATCATCTGCTTGAGGAAAATGAAAATCTTGTAAGTCCAAAAGAATTCTCTTTTGAATGGACTCCTACTGAAAGTGGAAATTATAACATAAAAGTTACTGGAATTGCAGAAAGTTCTTTTTGTTCTGGAAAAGAAAATCCTAAAGACATCGCAATTTTAGGTTTTTATGCAAATCCAATTATAATAAATAAATACGATGTTAAATTCATTGTTAAAGATTATAAGACTAACCAAGTATTAGATTCTTCATCTGTTAATTTTAATTCAAAGATAAAATCTACAGATTCAAAAGGAGAAGCAATATTCTTAGATGTTGTTGAAGGAAGTCATATCTATAGTGTTTCTAAATCAGGTTATGAAACTAAGACTGGAAGTATTAATGTGGATTCTAATGAATTAGTTGAAATAAAATTAAATCCTATAATACCTGTAATAAACAAATACGATGTTAAATTCATTGTTAAAGATTATGATACTAATGAATTACTAAGTTCTTCATCTGTTAATTTCAACTCAAAGATAAAATATACAGATTCAAAAGGAGAAGCAATATTCTTGGATGTTATTGAAGGAAGTCATATCTATAGTGTTTCTAAATCAGGTTATGAAACTAAGACTGGAAGCATTAATGTAGATTCTAATGAGATAGTTGAAATAAAATTAAATCCTGTAATACCTGAGGAAAGCACAACTAACTTGACAATAATTTATCCTAAAGGAGGAGAGACTCTTTCAGGAATTGTTAATGTTTTATGGTATGCTGAAAACTCTTTGCAACATGAATTACTAGTAGACATTAGTTATAGCAGAGGAGATAGTAATATTTGGAATTTAATAACTAAAGAATATGAGAATATCGGTTCATTTCCTATTGATACAGAAGATTATTCTAATGAATATTACAAAATAAAAGTTTGCGTGAAAGATTCAATTGAAAATAAAACTTTCTGCAAGATAACTCCTTCTTTTAAGATTTATAATAAAGATGAAGAAAATAACAATTATAGAAATAGAAGACCTCTTCAAATAGTATATGAAGTTTGTGAACCTTTATGGGAATGCTCTTCATGGAGTGAATGTGAAGAAGGAGTAAAAAAGAGAACCTGCACTGATTTAAATAGATGTAATGAAGAAGAGATTGAGAAAATAGAAATAAAAGGATGTGAATTAGATACAATCACTTTACCTTCAAAAGTTGAAAAAGAATTTAATTTTTTAATATTACTTCCATTATTCTTAATAATGGGTTCAATTATTATTTTCATATTTATAATTCTTAAACTTTATAGAAGATAGAGAATATTTAATCTATCTTTTTAAAAAGAAATTCTTAAATTCTGAGAGTCAAATTCAAAAGCATCTAAAACTCTTGAGTCTGGACTTAGTAAAAATATTTTATCTTCTTTGAATCTTAATCCACGATAAACTTTTTGTAAAAGCTCACGTTTTGCTTTATCTTTATAAAATTTCCAATATTGTGTTGGTTTTGTTCTTGCCAGAATTTTCCAGAATGCATCCTCTACATTAGGATTAGGATATTTAGTAAAGATTATACTTTTGCACTCTTCTCCAGGAAAATCAACACCTCTTGCGCATTTTGTAGAAAAAAACAAGTCAATTTTTCCTTTTTTAAAATCTGAAACTCTTTTTCCAAATTTATCTTCATTCTGTAGTTCTTTAATCTTTTTTCTTGTAATTAAATTCTTCAGATTTAATTTTTCTTTCTCTTCTTCTGTAGGTAAATCTCCAAAACCATTTATGTGCACTAAAATTGGCTTCTTTGCAATTTCAATAGAATTTTCTAATGCTTTAAGATAATGTTCCCTACTAACTTTACCTAATTTAAAGTTAGAATATCTACAATCTCTTTCTAATCCTGTTCTTTTAATTTCAATAGAACCTTGTTGTTCAGTTTCTGCTTCTATTATCTCAAAATCCTTCAATCCAAAGATGTCTCTAAGAACTTCTGGAGAATGCAGAGTACCAGACATTAAAACAATTCTTTTATTTTTATTAATCATTTCTTGGAACTTTTTCTCTAAATTTGTTGTGACTAAATTAAAGATTAAACTCCCATCTCTTTTACTTATTAAAACATAAGTTTCATCGAAGAATTCATCGAACATTCTTGCAGTATTCACAACATCATGAATATAATTTTCTAAATCAAATTCAGAAATAATCTCTTGAAATTCTAAGAGAAAATGTAAAAGTTTCAATATTTCAGTTTTCTTTAATTCTAAAATTTCTTTTGAGAAAACTGCTTCTGAAAGAGAATTATCTTTTTTTATATCTTTTATTATATTATTTAATCTTTCCAGAAACTCTTCTTGTTTATCATTCTCTGGATATAGATATGACAAAGAATTTTGTAAATAATCTAAGTTTATTGAGCTAGTGTTTGAAAAACTATCCAAAAATTCATCACATTCATCAACTATTTCTACTTCTGTTGAGGGTTTTCTATTCATTGAGGATTCTAATTTATATTTTAAAGAATTAAAGACAATTACATCTGAATCAATATATGAGTTGAATTGCTCATAAAATGAACAACCCTCTTTGTTTTGATAAAACACAAAATAAGTATCTTCTAATCCCAAATATTTTCTTTTTCTTGCATCTGGAAGATTTCTTAATTCATATCTTTCCGGAACTACTGGACTCCAATAAGGACAGATGCTTGCAACAGAAAATCTTTTTACATCTCTAATATCTGAAAAATCTGAGAAATTTATTTTATTATTTTGCTGAAGATATTTTTTTATTTTATACCAATTTTTCTCTTTTAATTCAATTTTACAAGGAATTAGAGAATTGTTCGCAGATATATCATCTTGAATTAAATTTTTAATTTCTTCTCTTTTTCCTTCAAAAATATCATGTAATTTTGAATTAACTTCTTTCTTTTTTTTTGGAATTGAATTCTTATTGTCTTCAAGAAATTTACATTTATGATTCGCTCTTCCAGTTATTACACTAATCTTCAATTTCTCATTATTATTTTTTAAAAGATATTTTTCTCCTTCATAATCTTTTTTGTATTGTGTTTGCAAACTTTTTCCTGGAACAATTATAGAAGTTTTTCCAAGTTTCCTTGCAATGTTTAAAGCTATTGCACTTTTTCCTGTTCCACAGATTCCTCTAATAAAAATAACTTTCTTTCCTTTTTCAAATAAATCTAAAACTTCTTTTACAATATCTTCTTGTGTTTTTCCATTAGAGAATTTTAAAGGTTCAAGAAATTCTCCATTTTTATAAAGAGACCAAGTCATTATTAGCGGAATCTGAATTAGATTATAAATTTTTTGTTATTAATAAATAAATTCTCTAATTTTACAACTCAAACTCATCAATAAAATTAACAATTGTCTTGTATTTATCCAAAAACCTAATTCCTTTTTCTGTTAGAGAAATATATCTTCTTCCTTTAGAATCAATTTCTTTCACAAATCCTTTTTTAATGAGCTCAGAAAAATAATTCTTAAATCTTGATGAAGAAAGATTAGACTGTCTCAATAAAGGAGTTGGTTTTATAGAATTATGATCTGATTGAATTATAGTTAATATATCTTTGATTATTTCTAATTTATTTCTTTTTGTCATTTTAATTAGAACCTGTTTTTTTAAGGACTTTATATAGCATAAAAAGAAAGATTCCTGAGGATGCGAGATAGATAATTAGCTGGAAGTTCTGAAAGAAAGTAGGAATAAGAATATCAATTATATTAAGTATCCAGAAGAATAATAACAATACATAAATTGCATAAAGATTATGTCCTTTGATTTTCTTTTTGGAAGTTTTATAAGAAACATAAACTACAACAAGAACAAATACAAGTAATAAAAGATTTAAACCCAAATATGAAAAAGGATTTCTTGATACAACACTAAACACAGCTAAAATAACTGCTACGATGTGGAACAGATAAATCCTATTTTCATAATTCCATTTTTTATACATAACACTATAAAGAAGATAAAAAATAGCCATAGCACTAAAATACATAAAAAAAATTAGAGTAATCTGGCTTACAAATGGATTTAACAATCTAGGAGGAATAGAAAAGATTCCTTGAACATTGAAGTACAATAAAATTAATTTAATAAATGACCTGAAAAAATATGCTAAAGCAAAGAATAGAAATGCCTGTCTAAAAAATTTTATTCCTTTATGAGAACTTAATTCATATAGTTCCTTGGTTCCATAATAAATCATTAAACTACTAACTATGATTATAAATGAATAAATTACTTCTGTTGAAAAACTTTGCATTACAAGTTGTTGCATTATTCTTTGTGGCATTTTATACTCAATTATAAAGAAGTATATATTTAAGGTTTTATAATTTAAATGGATCTTATGTCCATCTTGTTTAAATAGTATTTTTTGTAAAAAATATTATGAAAAAATTGAAAGTAAATCAAAGATTTTCATTCATTCGTTTTCCTATGTTCAAACAAATGAAAGGAGGTTTATGAAAATGGAACAAAAATATATATTAGGAATTGTTGCCTTGTCTTTTGTTGCTATTCTAGGAATTGGTATGGTTTCTGCTTTTGGATTTGGCAATGGATTTATGAATCAGGATATGACTGAAGAAGAAAAAGCAGAGATGCAAGAACAACATGAAACAATGCAAAATGCGATTGCAAATGGAGATTATGAAACTTGGGCTGAATTGAAAAGATCTCAAATAACAGAAGAAAGATTTAATGAAATTCAGACAAGACATCAAGAAAGAGCAGAATTTAGAACAGCAATGCAAGAAGCAAGAGAGTCTGGAGATTTCTCAAAAATCAAAGAACTTCAAGAAGAATATGGTTTTGAAGGAAAAGGTTTTGGAAAAGGAAACAGAATGCATATGCAAAAAATGAATTCTGAAGAATGTCCTTTTGCTAAATAGCTTTTTTAATTATTTTTTTTGATTTTTAAATGGACTTTAAGTCCATCTTACTTTTTAAAAAAGAAGAATATTTAAAACATTAAAGACTATATTTAATTATGAAAAATCCTTGGATTATCTCTTTGATTTTAGGAATTGTAGTTTTGTTCTTTTTTCCAGAACCTGAAACAAATTTCATATTCTATTTTATTACTGCAATGATTTTTCTAATTATAACAATTTATTTATATAAAAAATTTCAAAAATAAAAGATAATTCTAATTTATAAAAGATTATCTTCTTCTAATATTTCTATTTCCAGAACTACGAGAATTTCTTCTTGGCCTAGAATCTCTTCGATTAAATCTACTTCTAGATTCTTGTCTTCCATCTGACCTTCTTCTAGAACCTTTATTTACTCTAGAATCTCTTCGATTAAATCTACTTCTAGATTCTTGTCTTCCATCTGAACTTCTTTCTGTAGAATCTTTATTCCATCTAGAGTCTCTTTTATTAAATCTTCCTCTAAAATCTCTTCGATTAAATCTACTTCTAGATTCTTGTCTTCCATCTGAACTTCTTTCTCTAAAAGTTTCTCTACGAGAATTTTGTGTAGAAAAATTAACTCTTTTTAATAAAGGCAGTTCAGCTTTTTCAATCTTTAATTTATTATCTCTTTCAATATTGGAAAAATTTTCATAATCTCTACTTGATAGAATGCTAATTGCAATTCCATCTTTTCCAGCACGAGCAGTTCTGCCTATTCTATGAATATATTCTCCACTTGTTTTAGGTAAATCATAATTATATACATGACTTACTCCTTGTATATCTAAACCTCTAGCAGCAACATCTGTACAAACTAAAACATTAATTCCTCTTTTACTATTAAACTCCTCTAAAACTTTATTTCTTCTATTTTGATTTAATCCTCCATGAATTGCTTTTGCATTAATATTCTGTCTATTTAGATTTTCCACAACAAAATCAACATTTCTTCTTGTTCCACAAAAAATCATAACTAGATTAGAATCATTTTTCTTAAGCAAGTTGACAATTAAAGAAAATTTAAGACTATTAGGAACATCATAGAAAATTTGTTTTAATTTTGATGCATCTAAATATGATTCAACTGAAACTTTTATTGGATTATTAGTATATTTACTAGCAAGATAATCAATATCTTCATAGATTGTAGCTGAGAATAGCATAGTTTGTCGCTCTTTTGGACATCTTTTTATTATTTTTTCAACATCAAACTGAAAACCCATATCAAACATTCTATCAACTTCATCTAAAACCAAAAATTTGACTTCACTTAGATCTAAAGTTTTTCTGTTTAGGTGATCTAAAATTCTTCCAGGAGTTCCAACAACAACATCTGCAGTTCTTAATTTACGAATTTGATTATTAATATCAACTCCTCCATAAATAGATAAGACCTTTAATCTTTTATGTTTTGTAAATTTAGCAATAGAACCTGAAACTTGTTCTGCAAGTTCTCTTGTTGGAGTTAAAATTAAAGCTTGAACTTTTTTATTCTTTTCAAAATTTTCAACAATACTTGATGAAAAAGCAAGTGTTTTTCCAGAGCCAGTAGCAGAACCTCCAATAACATCTTTTCCAGCTAATACTAAGGGAATCGTCTTTTCCTGTATTTCTGAGGGAACTTTAATTCCTATTTCTTCCAGCATAGAAATAAAGTCCTTGTTTAAACCAAGTTCTTTAAATGTTTTCATTTTATATTAACCAATCAGAATTGAATCCTGAAGTAAGCCTTTAAGCTGAGCTTCAAGACTTTAACAATATAGTAATTAACAAAATTCTGAGTTTATAAGGCTATTGATTTTACTAAATTTAAGTATGGGCCTTAAATAAAAATTTTAAATTATTTACAAATATTTTTATATTCAAATTTCTTTTATTATTATGATTAAAAAAGAGGAGAAAAAGAAAGAGATATTCTTTGAAAAAAGGAATTTGAGATTAATTTTATCCATATTTTCCTTTCTGCTCTTTTTATTTTTTGGACTTTCTTTATTTCATAATTGGGCAAATTCTCTTCCGATTATATTACATTTTTGTGATCATTTTTTTTGCATGATTTACTCTTTAATATGGTTTTTTTCTGGAATCTGGAATTTATTTCATTATTATAAAAAAGATAATTTGGAAGAGAATAAAAAGAATTTAATTGAAAAAGAGAAAAAAAGATTAAAAAAAGAGATGTTTATTTTTATCTTAGTTTTAATTCTTGGAATTTTTTTAATGAATATAATTCCTTGTGATAATTCTGGAAAATTTTATTTGAACTCAAAAGGTTTTTTAGAGGATGAAATTAATGAATCTGAAGAAGAAAAGAAAAATAAAAATTTAACTCTTCCAAATGAAAAACCAGGTATTATCGCTTCTATTCTTGAAACTGATGAGAATTTTGATCCAGACACAAAAGGAAAAATAATAGTTTCTTTTAGTAATGGAAGTTCTTTGTTATGGGGAGAAGATTATTGTGTCAGTTATTCTGATTTGAGAGAATACTTTCTTTTAAGAGAGGGAGGAGGTTTATATAATACAAGTTTAGTGGATTGCAGAGAGTATTTTGATGATATTTCTGCTTGTTGTGAGAATGGAATATGTAGAAAAGGCTGTCTTTCTTATGATTGTGAGGAATTCGCAAATGAAAATGGTTTTGATAATTCTTTAAGTGAAATTTTTAGTTTAGGAGAATGTGAAGGAATTTCTCAGGAGAGTTGTGGGGGAAATAAACCAGATTCTTTAATTTATGATGAGGAGACTTATTGTTGTGTGTGGAATTGTAATGAACCTATACAAGAATGCGGGGATTCAGAATATCCTTCTTGTGATGGAGTCTGTCCTCCAGATAATATATGTACGAGTTATGATAACAACTGTGTATGTGTTCCAGATGATTTTCAATTCTGTGAAGATTCTTATCCTGATTGTGATGGTTATTGCGAATCTGGAATTTGTATTTCAGACTTTATTGGAGGATGTTATTGTGAGAATAATCCTTCTTGTGAAAATTCTTTTGAATTAGGCTGCACAGGATATTGTGAAGAAGGAATTTGTAAAAAAAATAATACAATTTGTAATTGTGTTATTGAAAAACTATGCCAGGATAGTGATGGAGATTTTGAAATGTCTGAGCAGATTACAATTCCTGGAAATTGTAGTGATGGAAATTCTTATACTGACTATTGTATTGATAATTCAAAATTAATGGAGTTTAAATGCTCAGAAGATATTTGTGTAGGAGTTGAATGGCAATGTAAGCAAAAATGTATAGAATCTGAAAGTGGAGCTTATTGTAATGAGACAACTACTGCTTAAAGATATAGAAATCTCCTTTGTTTTATATATTACTACTATTAAGTTACTATAAATAGAAATATTTATAAAGAAGAAAGAGTTATTTATTTATATAAAATGACTCAAAGTTCACTATCCTTAGCTATAAAGAAAGTAAGATTTGAATTAGCAACAAAATCTCATTTAGAGAATCTTCTAAGAATAACTGATAACAAATTAATTAGCAAGGAATATTCTAATTTCTTAAAAAATGAGATAAAGAATTTAGATAGTGGAAATATAAAAGATATTGATGAAACTAGAAAATTAGCAAAAAAGATTATACAACAAGCTAAATTCTTTAGAGATAATGGAAAAAGAGGATATTTAATAGAGAATAAAATCTATGATTCTAATGAGATTAAAAGATTAGCAAGAAATATTCTTAAAACTGGAAAAGGCTTTTTAAGAGAATATTCAAATAGATTCCTTTGTGATATTATAATTAAATCTCCCTCTAAAGACTTATCTATTAATCAAGTAGATTATCTTGCATCTTTAAAAGATAGATTTGATAATATAATTACTCCTTATTTAAATAAGGAAAAATTTGATCCTTCAGTTTATGCTAATAATGATTCTGATTATATTAATGCTAAGAGATTATTAAAATTTGCTACTAGTGGAAGAATGAATGGAAAAATAGAAGAAAATTGTGTAAGTAAGATTAAGAAGAAATGGTATAAATCTAATGAAGGATTAAATTCTTTGAGAAAAAGTTTAAGAGATTATATTTCTGAGAAGAATTTAGGCGTTGAAGAAGAAAAATATGAATTTATTATTGAAGATTTGGAGGAATTTTGTAATAAAAAAGAGAATCAAGTTGGAAATTATGCTCAATAAGATTGTGCTTCAAAACAATAAAATATAAAAAAGCCTTTTTTTTAGATTATATAATTTAGATAACTAGACTAATAATTACATATTAGTTTAATTCAAATAACAAAAAGAAGGATTACTAAATGCATCATAACTTAGAATATTGGGATGACAGACTAGCAGAAAAGGTTCTTGAATGGAATCATTATAGAGAGTTAGATGACATGTATGTAAGATTAATAGACTCTACTTCTAAAAAAGCACGGGAACGTCATGAAGAGAATGAACTTCATATGTGTGGTTCAATGATTATGTATTTTAAAAAAGATTTAGGACTTTCTATTAAAGAGGCAACTAAAAGAGCAGAATTTTTTTATAGACAAAGTCATCTTCTTCCAGTGATTTTGTAAATACAAAACCTTTAAAAGTGAAATTTTCTTTTTTTAATTAGAGGTCTTCAAAAAAAAATGGAAGATGAAATGAATGAAAATCAAGACAACGAGGAAGAAAATAACTCGGAAGAAACAACTTCTGAAAACAACGAAGAAGTGAATGAAGGATCTGAAGAAACAGAAAACTCTGAAGAAACAGAAAACTCTGAAGAAGATACAGATAATAAATCTGAGGAAGAGAATACAACTGGAGATACAACTGAGAATACAGAAGATTCAGAATCTGAAGAACCTGAAGACACAGAGTAAATTTTCTTTTTTATAAAATATATTTTTTTTTCTTTTTTTTATCAACATATTTATAAAATCTATTAATAATATAATTTAATGGATGAAGGAGTAGATGAGGGAGATAAGAAATCTACTGAAAAAGAGATTAATAATGATGAAAATATATCTCCAAAAGAAGAAAAAGAGATTAAAGAGAACAATAAAAGAAAATGGAGGATAATACTTGGAGCTATTTTTACATTTATTGTAATAATACTTCTGGTTGTTTACTGGTTTATTCCCTTTAGTAGTATTACTTTTGAGAATTTTGGAAATTCAAGAAATTATAATTTTACAATAAACAATTCTGATTCTGAGAAGATGCAGTTTTATGAGAATATGAGATATCCTAATAATCAAATTTCTTACAAGATTTATAATTGTACTATTGAAAAACAAAATGAAATGGAATGGGCTTTTAATATAATCTCAAATAAAACTATGCTTAGATTTTATCCTATTGATAATTATGAAGAAATCTCTATATATTGTCAAGAAAAAAATAAAATAAAAGAAGGAATGTTTATTGGAGGAGAAGGTGGCCCAACTGAGATTATTAAATCAGGAAAATTTTATGTTATTAATCATGGAAACATTTTGTTAATAAGAGCATCAGAATGTGAAAGACCTAATATAGCAATTCATGAATTACTTCATACTTTAGGATTTGATCATTCAAAAAATCCCAATAATATAATGTATCCTATTTTAAATTGTAAACAAACTATTGGAAGTGATATTCCTATCTTAATAGATGAACTTTATTCAATTCCAGAATATCCTGATTTAGTTTTTGAAAATGCTTCTGCTGTTATGCGTGGAAAATATTTAGATGTAAATATTAATGTTAGAAATAATGGTCTTGCTAAATCAAAAGAAGCAAAGATAAATATTTTAGTTAACAATAAAACTATTAAAGAAATTGATTTAGAACCTTTAGAAATAGGAAGAGGATTATCCATTTCTATAGAAAACATCTGGATTCCAAAAATAATAATAAAGGAAATAACTTTTTACATAGATTCCCCCTTTAATGAATTAGAAGAAAAAAATAATAAAATAAGTTTGAGATAAATCAATCATCAAGCTCTAAATCGTCTAAATCATCTAAAAAAGATTCATCGCTTGAGAATTCCTCTTCATTTGGCATTTCTTCATCTACCATTTTTAGACCTCTTTTATGTTCTTTAGAGATATATTCTATTTTTAAATATTTCTATGATTTATTCTATCTATTAATTTCAATCTTCAAAAGGTTTATAGAGATAAAAATCTTTAATTATTTAAGATGATAGAAATTAAATTAATTCTATTGCCAATTGTTGGAGCAATAATTGGTTTAGTAACAAATTGGTTAGCAGTAAGAATGCTTTTTTATCCTAAGAAAAAATTATTAGGTATTCAAGGAGTTATTCCAAAAAGAAAGAAGGACATCGCTAAAAGAGTAGGAGAAAGTAGTTTAGCAATACTTCCTGAATCCTTAGATAAAGTTTTAGAGAGAATTAAAAAATCTGGAATATTTGGAGAAAAAAGTTACCAAATACTTACAAATTATTTAAGAAGTGGAGTAGAAAATAAAATAAACAAATTGGATAATGATGAGATTGAAAGAATAGTAATAAAAACTGCAAAAAGAGAATTAAATTTTATAGTATGGATTGGAGGAATTATAGGTTTTTTGATTGGTTGTTTTCAGATGATAATTTTGTTAATTTAAAAAATCCCCGCGCCCAGATTCGAACTGGGGATCTCTCGGGTTCTGTTGAGAACATTTGACTTATCGAATTTCATTGTTATCCTTCTGGAATCTCCATTCTAGTTTATCTACAGCCAAGCGCTCTAACCACTGAGCTACGCGGGGATAGAATAATTAAAGATAAAGTATTTTTAAGGTTTATTGTTAACATTCTAAATAGAGAACAAAATTCTAATAATTTTTAATCTTCAGATTTATCTGCTTTCTGTTCAGCAACAAAGAATGCTCTATTTGACTCAGTTTCCTGAATTTCTCCATCTTTTTCATAGACTGCTGTAGCAGAGGGTAAAGCAAATCTTCCTAATACTCCTATCTTAGAATAAATTAAATAAGATATCATTCTTGTTTCTCCTGCTTCTAATTTATCAAAATTCCATTCTATTCTTCTATTTTTTTCATCAACTCTTGAAGGAGCTTCTCCTCCAAATCTTTCATGTATTTTTACTAAAGCAGGAAGTCTTTCAATTATACTTACTCTTTCAACATGTTTTTTAGCATGAATAAATACAGAAACTTTTAATGCAAATTCTCCACCTTTAGCCCTCACAAATGTCACTTTCTTTTTTAATCTTAAATTATCTTTAGTATAATTCTTTATAAAAATTATAATTAATATTATTAGTATTATTATTAGTAAGGGGAAAAGCCAATTAGTTTTTACTGTGATTTCAATATATTCTCCTGGACTTATTTCATCATTCCAGTTATAATAAATGTAAAAATTCTCTCTTTCAGTTATATCTGGTTCTGGAGAGAAAGTGGTAAATAATCTTGAAAAAATATTTTTCTTTATTATAGTTTCAGACTCTGTTTTAATGTTACCTTCATTAACTTTTTTTATTATATAAGTGCTAATAAAAAAACCATAATCTTTTTTTGTTGTTTTTAAGATATTCTCTTCAATAAATCTAATACTCCCCTCGACATCTACTTTTTCTTTATTGACCTCTATCTCAGCATTTAAAGTATAAAAACCAGCTGATAATTTCTTAAAATCCTCTTTATTTAACTGAACTGTAAATTCTTTTTTTTCATTTGGTCCTAATTCAAATTCTTCTTCCAAATTGAAGAATTGTGAAATAAAGTTTACATTTATCTTTCCAAAATTAAAATTCTCTTTGTTTTCTATATAAATGATTATTGAACTTGATTCTGGTTCTATTTCCTCAGAGCCTATTTCAAAAGAATCTTTTAAATCAATTATCTTAAAAGTTAATTTTTCTTCTATTTCTGAGGATTTTCCTTTTATAAAATAATTAATGTTATAATATCCTCTTTCCTTTACTTCTTTTAAGGGATATAATTCTAATTTAATTTTCTTTGTTTCTCCTGCATCTATTTTTGTTATTCCAATAGGAAACATCTTAAAACCTAATAAGTTATAGAATTCAATCTCATCTGATTCTCCAATATTTTTTATCTTTAAATCAAATATTACTGGTTTATCTAAATTGGGAATTAAAACTTCATTAGAACTTAATTTTTCTACTTCTAAGTTTAAAGAAGAGATTATAGGCAATAAAGATAAGATAAATAATACTGAAATTAGTTTTTTCATAAAAGAACTAAAAAGTAAAGAATATTTAAGGATTTTGGTAATAAACAATTAATAAATTATTATACAAATCTATTCTTTTCTTCCTTCTAAATCTAACCAAGCCTTGGCCTGAGCCATAAATTCACTACAATCTCCAACTAATCTATCCTCAAATTGTTCTATTCTTGAAGGAATAACCCACTTTTCATAAATTGCTCTTAGAAATTTACTAAATGCGCTTCTTTCAAATTTTCCATCATAATCTCTTACAAGAATTCCTTTTACATCTAAAGTGACCTTTCCTTGATTTGTTTTTATAATTGCATCTCCTTTTTTTATTTCAACATTCTTTAATGATGTTGCTTCAAAAGGATCCACTTTAACTTCAAATTTAAAATAATCTGTAACTTTTTTCTCTCCAGTCCACTCAATCTTTATCTTTTTTTCATTTCCTTCTATCTTCTCTTCATATTTATTCTCTGTAATATCCAATCCTGTTTCATCTTTTAACCAATCATAACAGAATTGATAAAAATCTTTAAAAGAGAAAATTCCATTGTGTTTTATCTTACTTGAAAATATTTTTTCTTTTTCAGCCATCTCTATATTCCAAATTGTTTACGGAAAATTAATTTATTAAGTATAAATAGAAATTTTAATTTAAATATTCTTCGTTTGTTTATTTCTCTAAATTAATACAAGTACTGCATAATAACATACCATTGAATCTATGAAGCACACTTTTTTTTCCACATCTCTCACAGACACCATCTCTTATTATTTCTCTCTTCTGTGCTTCTTTTATTCTTCTTAATTTCCTTGATTCCTCTCTTATTCTTTCAAATTCTTCCATCTCACTATATAATTCAGGATGGAAACTTAGAATATCTCTTACAGTAATTATTCCTATAAGATTATTATCTTTTACTACTGGTAATTTCTTAACTTTTAATCTTTTCATTCTCTCTATAGCCTCTTTCATATTAATTTCTGGTTTTATTTTTATTATCTTCTTTGGAGAAATATCTATTGCTTTAATCTCAGACAAATCTTTTTTTGATTTCTTCACTAAAGCCCACAAAATATCTTTTTGAGAGATAATTCCAACCAACTTTTTTTTGTCTGTGATTAGTAAACTTCCAACTTTCTTTTTCACCATCTTTTTTGCACATTCCAAAAGTGTGGTGTCTGGTTTTGTTGTTATAGGGTCTCTTGTCATTACATCAGATACTAATATTCTTTCCATAATTCTTTAAGAAAAATCTAACTTATAAAGTTTTTTTAATACTTTTTAGTGACTTTACTACCATAATCCTTAAATATAAGATTTATAATTTAAATTCATAATAAAAATGACAGAAAAACCACTTATTTTAATGCCTGAAGATATGCAAAGACTTCTTGGAAAAGATGCACAGAGAAATAATATACTCGCTGCGAAGATGGTTGCAGATATGATTAAAACTACTTTAGGTCCTCAAGGTATGGATAAAATGTTAGTTACTCCAACTAATGAAATTATTGTTACTAATGATGGTGTTACTATTCTAGATGAAATGCAAATTGAACATCCTGCAGCAAAAATGATGGTTGAAATAGCAAAAACTCAGGAGAATGAGGTTGGTGATGGAACTACTACTGCTGTAATGATTGCTGGTAAACTTTTGGAGAATGCAGAGAAACTTCTTGATAAGAAAATTCATCCTACTGTTATAACTAAAGGATACAAAGTAGCTGCTGAAAAAGCTCAAGAGATTTTAGAAGAAATATCTTTAAAGATTACTTCTGAGAATGAAGATGTTTTAAAACAGATAGCTATTACTGCTATGACAGGAAAGAGTGCAGAGGGTTCTAAAGAAAAACTTGCAGAGATAATAATTAAAGCAGTAAAACAAATCAGTAATTTAGAAAATAATATAGACTTAACAAATATTAAAATTGAAAAATTAAAAGGAGATGGAATTGGAAATACAGAGTTAATATCTGGAATTGTCTTGGATAAAGAAAAAGTTTCTTCTGAGATGCCTTCATCAATACAGAATGCGCGGATAATTCTAGTTGATTTTCCTCTAGAGTTGAAAAATCCAGAAATAAGTACAAAAGTATCTATTTCTTCTCCTGAACAACTTCAGAGTTTTATAAATCAAGAGGAAAGTTATATTAGAGAGATGGTTGAAAAGATAAAAAATTCAGGAGCTAATGTAGTCTTCTGTCAAAAAGGAATTGATGATTTTGCTCAATATTTATTATCTAAAAAAGGAATTTATTCCTGCAGAAGAGTCGCAAAAAGTGATATGGAAAAAATATCAAAAGCAACTGGAGGAAAAATTGTTAGTAATTTAAATGAAATAGAATCTCATGAACTTGGAAATTCAGAGATAGTGGAGGAAATTAAACATGGAAATGATATTTTTACTTATATAAAAGGATGCAAAAATCCAAAAGCTCTCACAATTTTAATTCATGGAGGAACAGAGCATGTTATGGATGAAATTGAAAGAGCTATTCGTGATGGACTAGGAGATGTGGTATCCGCTATAAAAACAGGTTTAGTTGTTCCAGGAGGAGGTGCTATTGAAATTGAATTAGCAAGAAGATTAAGATATTTTGGACAATCTTTAAGTGGAAGAGAGCAACTTGCTGTAGAAGAATTTGCTTCTGCATTAGAAAATATACCCTTGACTCTTGCTGAAAACGCAGGAATGGATCCTATTGATGTTTTAACAGAATTAAAATCAAGACATGATTCAGGAGAAAAAAATGCAGGTTTGAATTTATTCAATAAGAAAATTGAAAATGTTCTTGAATCTAGAATTATAGAACCTTATAAAATAAAAAGTCAGGCTATAAACTCTGCAAGTGAAGTTGCAAATATGATTCTAAGAATAGATGATGTTATTGCATCATCAGAAAAGAAAAGCATGCAAAGTGTAAGTGGAGGACTTCCTTATGGAGGTTATAATTAATGAAATATAATAAAAATAATTTTAAAGGAAATTATTAAACTTTATAAAAATTCTAGATAATCATAACATATACAACACTTCCTACAATTATAAAAGAAGTTACAATATTCTTCCAGCTAATTTTCTCTTTTAAGAATTTCCAGGCAAAAAAGTAAATGAAAACTGGACTAAGCATAATTATTAGAGTAGTTGAAACAATTCCTATTTGAATATATCCATAATATACAAAAACTCTATAAACAACCCACATAACTCCCACCAAAAATATCCAATACTTAGTGTTGTTAGATGTACTCTTTAAACTTGGTTTGAAGATAATAAAGCTAATTAAAAATATTAAAGAGCATCTTAAAAAATAAAAACTTATAGGAGAATAAAATTCTAGAATAATTCTAGAAAGAATAAGTTCAAGAGCGAAGAGAAAACTTCCTAAAACTGCTGCTATAAAATATTTGTTAAAATATAGATGGTCTTTTTTTATGTGAGATAAAGTTAAAGCAATTGCAGAAATTAAAGCTGGAATTAAGACATTTAAATTTCTTTCATAGTAATTTTCTAAAAAGAAACTGAATAATAAAGCTAATATAATAATAAAAAGAGGCTCTAATACTCTTGCTGGTTCTAATTTTGAGACTAACTCTCCTTTTAATGAATAGAAAAGAAGTATATTTGCAAAAATAGAAATTATTATTATTAAGAAAAATATTAAAAGATTTTGAGTTTCAAACGCTCCAGCTTTTATATCCCAGAAAAAATAGATAAAAGGAAGTAAAACTAAAACTGAAGATAAAAAAGAGAAAACTAGGAAATTTTTTATAGTAATCCTTCCCTTTAATTCTCTTCTTTCTAAAATAGTAGATGCTGCTAAAGCTAATGCTCCTATAATCGGAAGATGAATCATTTTATTTTTAACTCCTTTTAATTCTTTAATAAGAGAAAATTGATTTAAAAGGATTATGAAATTTTAAGAAGGCCTAACATTCTCCTTCAATCCAGTATTCAACCTCTTTATCTAAACATGCAAAACAAAAATTTGAATAAGTTTGTTTGCTGTTATCAAATTTATATCCACAAACAGGTCTATAAATTTCTATACATACTCCCACATCTCTCTGTTCAATAACGCAATAAACTTTCTTTTGATAAGCAGTCTCTAACTGACAACCACATCCAGTGGAATCATAAAAATATTCATATCCTGATTTACAATTAATCTGAATATCTGAACAGATTTTAGAATTTTTACTAGTATAATTTCTTTCATTTATTTCCTCCTGCCTCACACATTTTTGTAATGTTTCATTCCAAGAGTATCCTGCTGCTATTAAACACCCCTTTTCGTCTTTTTCTCCTCCAATATTCTTAGTCTTATTTTCTTCTGTTAGATTAATAAATATTAAAATTCCTAGAATAGTAAGAGATAATAAGATTACTAGATATTCTTTTTTCATTATTTAATTATGCAGATTAAATATAAAAATATTTCTTAAAAGAATTTAATGCGCGAGCCGGGATTTGAACCCGGGTCTCCTGATTTTCACCTCTAATTTCCAAAGAAAATTAGACATTCTAGTTGGCAATCAGAAATTCTAACCACTGAACTACCCACGCATAATTGAATTTAGAATTTCTTCTTTAAAAATTTTCTTTAATTAGGCTATTTAAGATTAATATGGTCCTGCCAGGAATCGGACCTGGGTTTATTCGGTGTAAACGAATCGTCTTGGCCATTGGACTACAGGACCTTTTGAGTTTATTAAAGATGTTTAATCTATATTAAAAAAGTTTCTATCGGAACTTTTATAAAATCCTAACTTCTTTTTTTATTGATGGAAAGTCAAAAGGATGAACAAGATATTCCAGAGATGGAACTAGATAATAATTATTCAGAAAGAAAACAAATTTTTAAAAGAGACACTAAAACAAAAAAAGAGATAGAAGATAAAAAAAAGGAGCTTGACAAATTAAAATCTTTTATAACTAAGAAATATCCTTTTACTATGTCTTTGAGTATTCTTTCTCCTAACACTCTTAAAGAAGTTATAGAAGAAGAAATAGGAGAAGATTTGCCTGAAAAGGAAACTGAAAAAATAAAAAATAAAACACATCTTTTTATGATTATTCCTGAAGAAGAGATTAAAAAAATATCTGAAATAAGAAAAACTTTAGTTGAGAAAATTGATGCTGAAAAATTAAATGTATGGATTCATATAAAAACATTCTTTGGAATATGGGAAATGTGTCTTGATTCTAAATTTGAAATTGTAAGTGCTATAGCAGTATCTTTTCCTCTTTACGATAGAGGAATTCTGGGTGCATTAAGAGTAGCAGAGATCCATAAATCTTTAGTTTTACAAAAATTTGAGAAATATGTAGTGAGTTATGTTATAGGAGGAAGTGTTGTAAGAGGAGAATCTGCAAAAACTTCAGACATTGATGTTTTTATAATTATTAATGATACAGATGTTAGAAGAATGCCTAGATTGGAATTAAAAGAGAGATTAAGAGGAATAATCTATCAATTTGTAGGAGAAGCAGAAGCATTATCAGGAGTTAAAAATAAATTATCTCCTCAGGTATATCTTCTTACTGATTTTTGGGAATCAGTAAAGGATGCTCATCCTGTAATATTTACTTTTATTCGTGATGGTGTTCCTCTCTATGATAGAGGAACTTTTACTCCTTGGAAAGCACTTTTGAAAATGGGAAAACTAAAACCAAGTCCAGAAGCTATTGATATGTTCATGTCTATAGGAGATAAAACTGTTCAAAGAGGAAAGAGAGCTTTGTTGGATATAGTCATTCAAGATATTTATTGGAGTTTAGTAACTCCAAGTCAGGCCCTTTTAATGTTAAATGGTTCACCTCCTCCTGCTCCAAAATATCTTGTAAAAGAAATGGAAAAGATTTTTGTAATTAAAGAAAAAATTTTAGAGAAGAAATATATAAATATTTTAGATAAAGTTGTTAAAATATACAAAGACTATGAACATGAAAAAATTAAAGAAATAAAAGGTGCCCAAGTTGATAATTTAATTAAAGATACTGAAGATTACCTTAAAAGACTTAAAGAATTGAGAGAAGAAATTGAAAAGAGATATGAAGAAAGAACAGTAGAACAAATATACGAAGATGTTTTTAAATTGTTAAGGACGATTATTCCAGCTAAATCTCATAACAAATTAATAGAGGAATTTGATAATAAATTCATAAAAAAGGGAAAATTTCCTCCACAAAATCTGAGAATATTGAAACATATAGTTAAAGCAAGAGCAGAATTTAAAAAAGGAAAATTAGATGCTCATTTAGTAAACGAAGCTAGAAAGAATGCAAGTATTCTAATTAATGATTTAGTAGAATATAATCAGAGATTAGAAATTGAAAATAAGAAAAATAAACAATAAAGTATTATTAAGAAACTTTTAAAAACCATTTTTCTAATTAGTTATTATGATTAAAGGAAAAATTATTCAATTTAGAAGGGGAAGGCATACTTACAAACCAAGACATTTTTTAATAGAAGTAGAAGGAAATAAAAATAAAAAAGATGCTGAAAAATTTATTGGTAAAGAAGTTGAATGGAAATCTTCTGCTGGAAGAATAATTAGAGGGAAGATTTCAAATGCTCATGGAAATAAAGGAGTTATTCGTGCAATTTTTGAGAAAGGTCTTCCTGGACAAGCAATTACAGAAGAAGTTGAAATAAAATGATGGATAATATAGAAATTGTAGAAGAAGTAGAGAATGTCTTCATTTTAAAAGGACTGCCTAAAAAAATATTGTATCTAAAAGATTTAGATAGTAAAATACGCGATTGGAGAATAGATATTCTGAAAGATAAAAAAATCTATAGAAAATATCTTCCAGCTATTAATTTAGATACATTCAGAGAGGTTTATGATTTATCTAAAAGAGATGGAGATTTATTTTTATATTTCTCAGAGATTAAAAATGATACTGAATATATTTTTAATAAATACAATGAGATAAAAAGAATTATAAAATGGGATTAAGAAAAGCATCAGCATATTCAAAGAGAAAAGTAGTTCCTTTTACAAGAATAAGTAAAAAGAAAAAGAAATCATTCATAAAGGCTGTTCCTCAACAAAAAATAGTTAAATTTGTTATGGGAAACAGAGAAATTTATAATAAAGGAAAATTACCTTATGAATTGACATTTATCTCTACAGAAAAAGTTCAGATAAGACACAACGCTTTTGAAGCATGTAGACAATATATTAACAAAAAATTAGATAAAGAATTATCAGGTCAATATCTATTCAAAGTAATTCCTTTTCCTCATCATATACAAAGAGAAAATAAAATGCTTACTGCTGCTGGTGCTGATAGAATGCAGACAGGAATGCAACTTTCTTATGGAAAAGCTATGGGAAAAGCAGCTATAATGAATTCAGGAGATGGAATTTTCTTTATTGCATTACCTAATGAAAAAGCTGTTAGCTTCACGAGAAAAGTTTTAAGGCAGATTAAATCTAAGCTTCCTTGTAAAACTAAAATTCTTTTAGACATATCTAAATAGAGCATATTTGTTACTATTAGCTAAAAGTAACAACCAAAAGATTTATAAAGTAAAGTTTTCTTTAATTATTAGATAAAATGGCTTTAGAAGACGTAATAAGATATGAGAAGGCAGGTGTAGCTGGAGATGTCTTAAATGAAAATCCAGAAACAGCTATTTCACTTATGAATTCTTTTTATAATGATCTTATTAAAGAATTTAGAGAATCTGGAGATGATAAGAAAAAGGATAAGATACAAAAAGATTTAGAAATTGGATTAGTATATCCTTTGACTCTAGAAAGTAAAACACTACCAAAAATAGCAGATATTTTTAGTGGAAGATTTAAAGAAGCTGAAGAAGATACTTCTTTTACAGATTTATTTAATTATTATGCAAGAGAAGGAATAAATAAATTAGATAAAGAAAAAAAGGATAAATTAAAAGAAAAGATTGCTAAATATGATAATGTAAACTTCAAAGCTTTTAATGCTAGAGCTAGTGCTATAAAAGCGATAAAACAACTAAAAGACACAGGAAATTCTGAATATAATTTCCCAGATGATTTAGTCAAAAAGCAGGAAGAAGAATCAAAAGAATATGCAGAACAATTGTCTTATCTAAATGAGTTTAAGAAACTCAGATTTAATGATTTATTAAGAGAATCAATTCCATCTAGTGAAGAACAGAAAGAAAGAATCTTAAATGAATATCTAAAAGAATAAATTAATTTCTTATTATATCAAAAGATAAATTAAGCTCCTACTATATCTTTAACTAACTTAGCCATAACTTCAAGAAATTCTTCAGTTTTTTCTTGCCAATCATCAATTTCAACACCTTTTAACTCTTTTATTTCTCCATGAGTTATTTTTTTATGAAGAAACAACAAATCTCTGTACCAAGTAACATACTTCATTTTTAATTTTTTACTATCAACAAAATTTATTTTAAGTTCTAAAGGAATATGTTCTGGAGAAGGAGGAGAAACATTAGCTGCTATCAAAGCTGCATGAGCAGAATCAACCATTGCCCAATAAAGTCCTTCTATAGAATTTAATTCAGAAATCTTGCTTCTTGCAATATGAAAAGGTGCTCTTTGTAAACAGTTATAAATTGCTTCTGGAGCTGGCTTTATTTTTCCTTCTATTAATAATCTTTTTAGAGGATTAAAGAATCCAGCTAAATCTATTATCGCTTCACCATATCTTAAAATATTCAATAATACAGGATCTCCTCTAATTAAATCTTCCCACCATGCACTTAGTTTTATAGTATTTATATGAAGGCTTTTCTCATAGGGATTAGCTTTTAGAATTTTATTGAGTTCTTCTCTATACCATACTATTAATTCAGAATCCCATTTTACTGTTACATCATCTATTATAATAATTATGTCAATATCAGAGCCAGCAGTCATATTCTTTCTTGCTGCAGAACCAAAAAGAGCAATTGATTTTATTAATTTGTTAAATTTTTTATAGGTCTTCACAGCAAAATCCATAGCTATTTCATCTTCATTTTTTAATTTTAATGTAGGAATATCTTCTTTTTTCACTTCCTTATTTTTTGAATTAATTTTCTTTTTAGATTTCTTTTTCATTTTACTCTTTTTTTATATACTCTAATATATATTTTAATTTATAAATTTATTTGATTTATACAAATTCTTATTAAATTATTCCATAGGTTTTCCTGACATTCTTCCACCCTGAGCTCCTGCTCTCTGTCCACCTAATTCTGTAGGAAGCTGAGAGAAACCTCCTCCAAAAGTTTCATAATTTATCTGAGGGAGCATTATTCCATATCCTCCAAAATAACCCTGTTGAAATCCTTGAGATTGATACCAATAAGGAGCAACTCCCTCTTTATAAATAGGAGAACCAAATGCTTCAAAAGTTTGTTGAAGTGGAGAACTTTTAAAATGTTGCCACCAATGCATTGCCTCTATTATATTTTTTCCTTTAAATCCTTTTTTTTTCAGCTCCTCCATAATCTCTTTAATAGGAACATTTCCAGCACCCATAACAGTTTCTGTAGACTCCATTCCAAAATTATCTGAAAGATGAACTTTTTTTACTAAAGGAGCAATTTTTTCTGTTTCTTTTATTAATTCTTCCTCACTAAATCCATATTTCCTTAGAGTATTTAATCTTCCAACATCCCATGTAGCTCCAATTATTTTATTTGCTTGTTGCCTTGCTTCAGATTCTGAGAGTCCTGAATTAATTGCATTTTTTATGAATTCTTCTTTACTTCCTTCAATAATTTTTTTTAAATCTTCTCCAGTACTAAAAGCACCTCCTGCATAGGAATTCTCAATAGCGATTATAGGTGCTTTATCTTTAAAGTTTTTATAAGCTTCAAAAGCTACATTTCCAAAAGTTTTCTTTGCTTTTTCTAACACAAAGTCATCAGCAAGTTTGTAAACTTTTGGAGGAGTTATTTCTCTTGATAAAAGATTAGAACCAGTATCTATAATTTCTTTTAGCATATCAACACTCTTCTCATCAAAGCCATTCTTTCTGATTAATTCCATTTTAGGTTTTATATTATCTGCAAATTCTTTTAATCTTCTCTTTTCCATATCCTCAGAATTCCTATAAGCTATTTCATAGAACTCTTCTAATCTTCTATAAGAATCTTGTAAATGAGTTATTCCTCTATTGTAAGAAATCATACTATCTTCCATAAGTTTATGTGTAGGCTTGCCAGCTTTTTTTTCTGCTTCTTTTAATCTTACTAAATCTCTTGAATCTTTTATTAACTGGTCACCAAAACTAGAGTAATAAGCAAGGTCTTGAAGATTTTTTGTCCAAGAATCTTGATTTATTTTTTCTAATTCTTCTTGAGTATTTACTTCTCTTCCTGTAAATTCCCTTTTTCTTAATGGAAGTCTAAGAAGCTTATTATCTTCTGTATTTATAACAAAAATTTCTCTCGATTCTTCAGGAGATTTTTGAGGATAAGCTCCTGGAATTCCTTCTGTAGCATGGAAAGTTATAGGAAGACCTCCTTCAGGTTTAATATCCTGTGCTCTTTTAATAACACTGATCATCTCTCTTTCTACCATCTCTCTTTGAATTTCACTAAAAGTACCTTGCTTATCCATTCCAGAAGCATCGAGTCCTACAATTGGAGCATGAAAAGTCATATCTGCTCCAGTTAATTTACTTATTCTATTAATTTCTTTTAATTGTTCTTTAGGAACAGCTTCGAAAACTTCTGGAAAAACCTGATTAAGCTCAATAGTTTTTGCACCAGTAGATAACTTTGAACTAACTTCTTGTAGAATATTTGCTGTACGAGCATCTGTGCTAAGGCCTATATCTTTAGCTTTAGACATAGAATAATCTAAAAAATTTTCTGATTTGGTTGGATCTAAAGTAGAGTATCCTCCTTGATAAATCTCTCCAATCTTATAATCACCCATTTTTACTACCTTTAATATAAATTTTATAAGAATTTATTATTTAAAATCTTTTGCTAAGAAGACTGTTTAAACATTTAACTTTTTCTAAACTTTATTATATCTTTTCTTCTGCACTTTTAGAGAAATTCCTTCATCTTTATTTTCAAATCTTTCAGGATTAAAATAATTATTTTCAATTTCTAAAGAATTTCTATCTCTTATTCCAAATTCTTGAATACAGATATTTAATCCAAAATTGTCTCTATTCGAATCTCTACCAACAATTTCCAGATTAGTGTTAAAATCTTCTGATATATTAGAGGAAAATTCTTTAGGAAATTTTTCATATTTTAAATACTCTAACTTTCCAGAATAATTTAATTTATTGTCTTCTTTTTCATCTTCTCTTTCTTTTCTTCTCCATTCAACTGTCTGCTTTTCAGTAAGATTCTCTAAAACTGGAGAGAATTTTCTTTCTAAAATAATTGTCTTATCAATAGAACTATTTATAATCTCTTCAAATTTATCTCCCTCTAAGAATTCCTCCAGATTTATATTTTCTTCTAATTTTATTTCTTCTGTTTCCTCTTTTATATTTATCTCTTCTAATTCATTTTCCATTTTTTCTTCTGTTTTTCTTTCTTTTTCATAGATTCTAAAGAGAAATAAAATAGATCAATTTTATTATAATTAAAAAAATTATTTCTTTTTAGAATTCTCATATTTAAATTTAAAAAGATGTAATAGAATTATCATAACAAAAAATGAAAAAATTCCTATACTTGAGACTCTACTTGGAATATCATAGATCATAAAACCTGTTACAGTTATTTCTTCTAAAAAAAAGAATAGAAATCCAATAAAAGATATAACAATTAATAAATTTAGAATTCTTTCTAATTTTGAAGAAAACTCTTTATTTGTTAAATTAGCATAAATCTCTGTTGGTCTTTCCACAATTTCTCTTTTATCTTTAAGTTTTTTATTGACTATCTCTCCAATTTGAGACATTCCATAATCATATATCCATCCTTTAGGAGAGGGTATCTCTAATTTTTTCCCTTTATACTCTATTAAACTTACATCATCTTTTCCTGATTCAACTATAAGATTTATACCATATACCTCTTTTAGATTTTTACTGATTAATTCTTTTCTATATCTTTCAGTCATTTTTAAAATATCCTCTTAAATTTTTAATATATTCATTCAAGTATAAGAAGCCATATCATGAGCTCCTTTGTATTTATCAAATACATCAAAAGTTTTATCTTTTGATTCTTCAATAGCTTTGCTTCTTAAATGAGTTTTTTCAAACCAATCATCTGGCCCTATCTTCTTTCCTGAAATTACTTTTTCCTCTTTCTTGACCTCTTTTTTTTCTGAATTATAATAACCTATAAGCGCTAAAAAAGGATTTGAACCTTCTTTTTTAATTTCTTCTTTTTTAGTTTCTTTTTCATCTAAAAAGAAATTTATTTCTTCTTTAAGATTTTCTAAACTTTTTCCAGTAGAACCTTCTATTAATTTTAGAACATCTTCCATATCTGATTTTTCAAGTTCTTGATATAATTTTTCAATTTCCTCTTCATTTAAAGAATAACCTCTAAAAGTTACTTCTGTTCTTCCTCCAAAAGTATAGTCTCCTCTTGAAGTAAATTTCCTAGGAATTCCTCTAAAATAAAAATCAACTAATACACAAGAATAATACTTTCTTTTAACTTTTATTTTTCCAAATTCCTCAGGAGGTTTTATTTCTTCTTTTCCAAATAAAGTCAGCTCAAGTAGTATAGAATTAAATGATTTAACCAAATCAGGATTTCTTCCTTGTTCTTTTTGTTCAAGTTCTTGTGCTGCTTTTAGATAAGGTTTAATCCAGCGAGAATAAAGTTTTAGACTATTAACTTGACTTTCTAAATAATTTTTTTCAAGTTCATATCTTTTTTTTAATTCTTTTTCAGATTGTTCTAACCAAATATTAAATTCAGAAATTCTCATTTTTATCAATCTCTTAACTCTTTCATTTAAATCAATATTATTAACATCTTTTTCATTCTTAGCAACAAGAAATCCATCGATTAAAGTCTGAAATCCTACTTGTCCTAGAGACATAGCTTTAATAGAAGAATTGCCTTTCTGTATGTCAACTTTATCCATCCATATCTGCTTTAGACTTAAAAGAGCTGCTTCTTTTTTCTCTTTATCTTTTGATTTTAAATCATCATAATGTTGTAATCTTATTCTAAAATCTTTCAAATCATAAATAATATTTAAAACACTTCTAAGAACAGTATTAACATCTCCTAAAATTTTAGTACTCTGTTGTTGCATTACACTTGCTCTCTGTCCCAATTCAGCAAAATGTCCTGAACCAGGAGAAGAAGTAAAATTATCTATTAATTTCTCAGTATCTAAATTTAAATCTTCCATCAAATCAATTATCCAGAAATAAACAGGTTCCAAAGAATCTGAAAAAGAATCATAAATAAGTCGATGAGATATTTCTGGATTACCTCTTTTTTTATAAAAAGGACTTACTTTTTTAATTATTTCATGTATTTCATCCATTCCTTTCATTCATAAACAAAAAGAGTAGTATTAAAAAATGTTTTGAATTATACAAAAAAGAATAACAAACTATAAAAGTAATTTATTCTTCCTTTTTTTATGAGATTATTTGGGTCTAAAAACAAGAAAAAGGATTTTATTGATTTGAGTGAGAGATATGAAAGAAAACAAGAAGAACTTTCTCAAATAAAAAAAAATGAAACTCCTCAGGATACTGGATTTAATTTTCTTGGAGATTTAGCTAAATCTATAAAAGATAAAGAGGAGTCAAGTTCTGATTATGTTAATATCTTAGATGCAAATGAAAAAAAGAGGAGATTATCAAAAAGACTTTTAGATATGACCAACAAAACAGAAGAATTATCTAATCAGATTTATCATCTTCAACAGAGAATAGAAGTTCTGGAACAAAAGATGAATATTAATAGATTCTAAAATCCTTTTTTGTAGAATAATAAAATAAGATTAAATTTATTAATACTTCTTATTATAATCATATATGAATAAAAAAGATTTAGAAAATAAAAGTTTTGCTTATGCACTTAAAAATGCTCTTTTATATAATGGAAAAGCAGAGCAAAATGCTGTTATCTCTGGTTTATTCAATGAGGGATTAAAAAAAGAAGAAGTAAAAAAAAATATTAAGAAAATTTCAGAGATTGTTAGAAAAGTAAATTCTTTATCTGTAGAGGAACAAAAAAAGGAATTTAAAAAATTTGAGAATGAAACTTCAAAGAGAAAAATTAGAAAAGGCTTGCCTGAATTGCCGAATGCAAGAAAAGGAAAAGTAATTATGAGAATTGCACCTTCTCCTTCTGGAGCTTTGCATATAGGTCATGCTATGACTGCTTGTATTTCTTTTTTATTAGTACAAAAATATGGAGGAAAATTTTATGTTAGAATAGAAGATACAAATCCAGACAATATATACAAACCTGCTTATAATCTAATAAAAAAAGATTCTGATTGGCTTTTTAAAAAAAAGGAAAAAGTAATAATTCAATCAAAAAGAATGAAGACCTATTATAGATATATAGAAAAATTAATTAGAAAAAAATATGCATATGTTTGCACATGCTCATCTGAGAAATTTAAAGGTTTTTTGAATTTTAAGGAAAATTGTCCTTGTAGAAATAATGATGTTGAAGAAAATTTATTTAGATGGAAAAAAATGCTTGATAAAAGTTCTAGGAGTTACAAAGAAGGAGAAGCTGTTTTAAGATTTAAATCTTCTATGAATCATCCAAATCCTGCTATGAGAGATTTTCCATTAGCAAGAATAAATCAAAGTTCTCATCCTCTTCAAAAGAAAAAATATAAAGTTTGGCCTTTAATGAATCTATCAGTAGCTATTGATGATATTGAATTAGGAATGACTCACATAATAAGAGCAAAAGACCATAGAGATAATTCAATGAGACAAAAAATGATTTATGACGCTCTTGGAAAAAAATTTCCTTGGACAAGTTTTTTAGGAAGATTCAAATTTAAAGATATGGAATTATCTGCTACAAAGATGAGAAAAGATATTGAAGAGAAAAAATATTCTGGATGGAATGACCCGCGATTACCAACTATAATAACTTTAAGAAAAAAAGGATATAAACCAGAAGCATTTTGGAAATTTGCTGAAAGGATTGGCTTTTCAGAATCTGATAAAGTTATGGATAAAAAAGAATATTTTGAATTACTTGATTATTTTAACAGAAATATTTAAATAGTTTATTTTTTATTATTCTGTATTAAAGGAGGTCATATATGGAATACAAAAAAGGTATATCTGGTGTAGTAACTGTATTAATAATCGTGTTACTAGCTTTAGTAGCTGCTGGAGTAGTTTGGGTAGTAATTCAAGGAACTGTAGAAGATGCTGGAGAAGAGATTTCTGGAAGATCTGCATGTATTGGAATCAACCTAAATATAAAATCAGTAGATGATTGTCTTGCTGGTTCAACAAACTGTAGTTTAGTTATTGAGAGAAAGAGTGGTGGAGGCATAGTAAAAGATATTAGAGTTGTAATAACTGACGATACAACCACAATGACAGAAGATTTAGGACGTGCTATGGAAGTTTTAGAGACTGTTACAATTGAAGCAGGATCAGCAGTACCACTTACCAATAATGCAAAAACAGCAAAAGTTACTGCATTAGTTGATAATGGAGAAGGTGGATATATAGTCTGTGATGCAGTAGATACCTACACATACGTCTATTAATTTTTTATTTTTTAATTTAATTTTATTTTTATTTTAGTTAATTTTAAAAGAGTCTGATATCTCTAAAAGAATATGAAAAACTTAGAAAACTGCCGGCATTGTTGGAGAAATTAATTATAGTTGTTACTATCTTTCTGAAAAACCTTTTAAATTCTATTTAATTGGATTATATACTAGAATTAATCCTAAATTCATTTTAAAAGAATTTAAAATTGAGAAGGACTTAATTCTCTTTAATGGTGGATGTAGTTTAATGGCAGAACGTACGGTTGTGGTCCGTGTGGCGGGAGTTCGATTCTCCCCATTCACCCTTTTAGATAGAATAAAAAAGAGAATGAAAAACAAAAGAATATTATTTGTATGTAAGCACAATGTTTTTAGAAGTAAGATAGCTGAAGCTTATTTTAAAAAGATTAATAGAAATAAAAATTTTATAATAGATAGTGCAGGAATAATAAAAAGTGATATGCTTACTAAAACTGAGAAGGAAATAGTTGCTCTTCAAAGAAAAATCGCAAGAGATTTTGGATTAAATGTTAAGGGTATTTCAAAACCATTAAGAACAAGTATTTTATCTAAGCAAGATTTAATTGTAATTGTCGCAGATGATGTTCAAAAGGATATCTTTAATAATTCTTTTTATTTAAAACCAGATTTAAAGATAATAAGAATAAAGATTCCCGATATAAAAAAAGAGGATAATCCTGAAGAATTTCTCAAAGAGAAAATAGGATTAATTATAAAAAAGATGGATAAATTATATTATTCATTGGGGAATAAAAAATGACTTTAGTAAAAGGATTTAAAGATTATACAGAAAAAGAAGCACAAAAAAGAGCAGAAATAAAAAAGATTTTGATTGAGAACTTTGAAAGATGGGGATTTGAGCCAGCAGAAACACCAATAATAGAATATGAGAAATTTGTTAAAGAAGAAAATGAGGATGACGAAGTTATTTCTGATATATACAAGTTAAAAGATAAGGGAAAAAGAAAATTAGCCTTGAGATATGAATTTACATTTCAATTAAAGAGATTAATAAAAAACAAAAAACTTCCTTATAAAAGATATCAAATAGGAGAAGTTTTTAGAGATGAACCCACATCCTCTAACAGATTAAGGCAATTTGTTCAATGTGATATAGATATTATAGGAAGCACAATTAAAGATGAAGCTGAACTTTTAGCTTTAAGTTCTGAAATTCTTGAGAAATTAGGAGTAAAAAGTACTATACTAATTAATAATAGAAAATTATTAAATGAAATTTTAGATTCTGAGAAAATAAAAAAAGAGAATAGAGAAGATGTTCTAAGAGAAATAGATAAATATGGAAAAATTCCTGAAGAAAAGATTATAAAAAATCTAAAAAGATATGATGCAGAGAAAATTATTCCTTTATTAAAAAAGGGAGATAAATTTTTTAGAAAGTTTAAATCTTATGAGGATATCTTAGAATTGATAAAATATTGTAATTATTATAAAACACCAGTTTTATTTTCTCCCACAGTTATTAGAGGATTAAGTTACTATAATGGAAATGTATTTGAGATTAAGACTAGAGGTATAAAAGAGACAATAATTGCAGGAGGAAGTTATAATGTTAATGGAATTCAATGTTCAGGAATTTCTTTTGGATTAGAAAGAGTCTCTAAATCATCTAAAATGAATTTAGAAGAAGAGAAATATCTTATAGTTTCTCTAAATCAAGATAAAGAGACAATAGAAATTATAAAAATTTTAAGAAATAGAAAAAAGAATTCTCAGATTTATTATGGAAAACCTTCTAAAGCATTAATTTATGCTAATTCTAAAAATTTCTCAAAAATTATCTTTATAGGAAAAAAAGAGATTAAATCAAAAGAATTAAAAATTAAAGATTTGAAGAGTGGAAAAGAAGAAATAATTAATATAAAAGATTTATAAAAATTAATACAAACCAAACATTTTGATTATTTCTTGCGGAATATCTATCATAATTAGTTAAATTAAAGCTTATTTATAAATCATATTATTTTTATTACTTCACTTTCACTTCCATTCTCCAGGAATTCTCTCCTTCTTTTATAATTCTCTTTTCTTTTATCTCTAAAGCTCTTTTAAAAATAGGACAGTTTAAAACTAATGTTTCAAATTCTCCTCCTTCTCCAGCAGGATGAATTTTGTATTTTTTATTTAAAATTTTGACTTCTTCTATGAATTTATTATCTATTATTCTATCTAACCATAAATCATCTAAAGGATATGCAAAGACTCCTGTTATTATTATTTTGAATCTTGCATCAATAAGCTCCTTCAAATATTTAATCTCATTTTTATTCCAAAGAGGTGTTATTGATTTTAAATTTAATTTTCTGCATATAGCTTTTATTCTAGACTTTTGATAATTAGAGGCTATAGCACCACTAATTATAGTGTCAATAGAGTATATTTCTTTTGCTTTATTGATAGCTTGCTCTAAATCTTTAAGTTCTTCTTCTTTATTTCCTTTTGTTTTTTGTATAATTATTGGAAGTTCCATAACTTTTGCTTGTTCTTTAGTTATGTTTATAGAAGGAGTATGAAACATATATGAATTTAAATTTTCTGAGAAAATAGAGATTAGACAGATTATATCATATCCTTTTTTCTTTGCAAGATATGCTGAATAAACAGAGTCCTTTCCTCCTGAAAATAAAATAGCACATCTCATTCTTTACTCTTCTCCTTTAATTCAGAAAAGAATTCAGAAGCATATTTAAGATAATCTTTTTTAAGCCATATAGATATCTCATCAAATGGTTTCTCCTGCTCAAGCCATATCTTTTTTTGATTATCTAAAAACAAAAGGGGTGCAAAGCAACTTACTCTTTCTTTAGAATCTTTTCCTATAAAATCATCATATGAAACTTTTCTTTCATTTTTATCTTTAAAATACTGAGATAATTTCTCATATATTTCTTTTATTCTGTCTTTTATATTAATACTCTTTTTTGGAAGAAATATATCTGCCTGCCTTAAAGCATTTTTATTAATTATTTCTTTTTTTATTCTTCTATTCTCTGTTTTTATAGCTTTATTTAGTGATTCAATAAGCTCTTTTAAGGTAACTTTTCTAAATCTTGGAAGAGGGCTTTTTAGAACAAGTTCTGGAATCTCTTCATTTTGTTCTATTCTCTCAAAAGGATAAATCTTTTTTTCTTTTTTACCAAAGAGAATTTCATCTATACTTTTTAAATGCTTATTCAAAAGAATTTCTGATTTAATTCTAAGTAAAAAAGATGCTGCCAGAAGAACTTTACTAGAAATAAAGAAATCAGACTCTTCAAATTCTTGTACTCTCTCAAAATATTTGTCAGTTAAAAGAATAATATTCACATTCCAAGGATCCAACTGTTCTGTATTTATTAAATCATAGATTATATCTTTCCATCCTGGCTCTTTATTAAAAAGTATTTTATGAATCTGTTCTTGATTTATATCAATATCATCTGACTTTTGCTCTTCCATAAGTAATAAAAAGAAAGAGATTTTATAAATATAATCTAATAAGCCAAAAGATAATTACTACTTTATACTGGATACTCTATGTCATTTTATAAGAGTAACAAAACCGAAAGGTTTAAATAACAATAGATATTCTAAATATTATCACCTCTTTTTCCCCAGGAGAAGCTTCAGGCTTACTGTTTTGTTGGCTTGGAGAATCTCCCAGGGTTATAATCACTACTCAATTCTATCAAATTTAATTTCTTATGAACTAATTTGCCCGATTTATTATAAAAACAGAGAAATAATTGTTAAAAATCTAAATTTGTATTCTTTCATTAATCTTTTTTCTACAAAACTCTAATTTTATAAATTGGAATTCCTTTAGAACTCTAAATCAAAAGAGAAGAAAATGATAATAATAAATTTTGTTTTATTTTTAGTATTTCTAGCAATATTAATTAAGTTTGCAGAATATGCTGTTAAATATTCTTCAAATTTGTCAAGAGCTTTAAAACTTCCTGAATTTATAATAAGTTTTTTTATAATAGCCATAATTTCAATACTTCCAGAACTAACAATCTCAATAATGTCTGCTATTCAGGGAAATCCGGAATTAGGTTTTGGAACTCTATTAGGTTCAAATATAGCAGATTTAACTTTGATATTTGGAATAGTTGCACTATTTTCTTATAATGGTATAAAAGTTAAAAGTAAAGTTCTAGAAAATCATTTTTATTATCTTATCTTATTATTGTTTCCTCTAATTTTAGGTCTTGATGGAAAATTCTCAAGAATAGATGGTATAATACTAATCTTATTAGGTTTATCTTTTCTTGGAAAAATATATCTTGATAGAAATAAATTCCATAAAAAATCAAATAAAGAAAGAAAACCTTTTCTTAAGAATTTATTATTATTAACTTTAAGTATAGGAATAATATTATTTAGTTCATTTTTAACTGTTAAATTTGCAGTGAATTTTGCGTATGATATAAAATTATCTACTGTTTTTGTAGGCTTGACAATTCTTGCAATAGGAACCTGTCTACCTGAACTAATCTTTTCTATAAAAGCTATAAGAAAAAAACATTATGATCTAGCTATAGGAGATATACTTGGAAATGTGCTTATTGATACTACAATAGTATTAGGCTTAGTTGCATTAATTTCTCCATTTAGTTATAATCCATATAATATTTATATAATGGGAACAGTATTATTCCTTTCTGGAATTTTTGTAACAATATTTATGAAAACAGAAAAATCAATAAATAAATTTGAAGGAATTCTTTTAATATTATTCTATATCTTTTTTATTTTTGCTGAATTTTTCTTGAGCAATTTTCTTAATTAAATTCTATAAAAATCTTTTTTTGTATAAATTCCAAGTTCTAATAAATTCTGCATGAGGCCATGTTAAAGGAATAACAGAATAAGCTAATCCTCTTTTGTATTTATCTGATTTTTTTATATTTTTTATCATAATTTCTCTATCTCTTCTCATTATACCTGCTTTTTTGTATATTTTAATCCAATTCTCAAAATCTCTTCTTGTTGCTATGTGTTCTGGAAGTTCATAATTATATGAAATGTCTAAAATCCATTTTAGATATTTGTCTGATTGTTTTTTTCTTCCTTCTCTAATAAAATATCTACAAATCATTAAAGTAAAATGAGGCCAAGGACCCCATCCTCCATTATTTCTTCCTATATGTCTTTCATATCTACATATTCCTCCAAGTTTAGGATGCCATAATTTCTTTTCAATTTCTTTTACAGTCTCTTTTATCTTCTTATTATTATTTCTAAGAACTTCAAATTCAGCAACTGAATAAGCAGAAGCGTCAGGCTCTTTAGCTACTGATGAAGATTCTTTTACTCTGATATTCTTAATGAAATATTTTCCATTCCAAAAATATTTTGAAATATCTTTCTTTATTTTCTCTATTTTAATTCCAGATTTAATTCCTATATCTTCTAATTCTTTTAGAGCTCCGTAACATACTGAATTAGCCCAGATTTCTAGACCTTCTTCAAAAGGAGGAAATTCATGAATACTATTTGGAGTAAAAAATAAATTTTTTTTATCATTTATTTGGAGAAGAATATACTCTATTGATTTTATTATTTTATTTCTATATTTTTTAAGAAAGGTTTTATCTCTAGTTTTTTTAATATATTTTGCAAAAACATATAAAACTAAACCTGTATTATCTAATTGAATAGGTTTGTAACTAGCATCTTTTCCATTTTTATTAAGCCTCTGAGGAAAACTTCCATTTTTATTTTGAGCTTTTAGAATAAATTCTAGAGCTTTCTTTGCTTTTTCTGTATAATTTAGTTCTATTAATGCAAGTATACAAATAGAATGATCTCTTGGATAAATATAAGGATATCTTCCTTTAGGAGAAGAGGCTAATATTGCTCCATTTTTTAATTGAAATCTTTCTAATATCTCTATACTTTTAGAATATATTTTCTCAGCTTTTTCTATATCACTTTTATCCATTTTATTTAAATTTTTCTAGAATTATTTTATTTAATTCTGTAGGACCTTTAACTAAAAAAGATTTATCTGTGGATTTAAACATAGGAAAATCATTTTTTGAGTCTCCAAATGAGAAAGTTTCTATTTTTTTGTTTTGTTTTTTAAACATTTTTATTAAAATTTTAGCAGCTTTTCCTTTGTCATTTTCTCCTAAAAGATGAAAATAATTTCCTCCCTCAGTGAATCTAAAACCTTCTTTTTTAATCTCTTTTATTATTTTCTTTTTATCTTTTTTATTCTCAATTTTAAAAACAACATCATATTCTCTTTTTTTTGCTAATTTAGCTTCTTTTAAACTCAATCCTGCCTGTTTTGAAATTTCTTCAGGACTTAACTCATAAAAGGAAACAGTCTTAAATTTTTTATTAATTTTCTTCATTATTTTTACTAATTTTTTATAAGGAGTTCCTAATTCAATAACAGAATAATTCTCTTTATTTTTTGATCTAAAAATAAAATTAAAATAATTCTTAGGAATAAAAATTGCTCCTCCATTTTCTGAAATAAAGGGCTCTTTATTTTTCATTTTTTTTCTATAAACTTCTATTTCAGCTCTAGTCTTGCTTGAGATTAATATAAGAGGTATCTTTTTTCTTTTAAGAAGTTCTATTGCTTTTTTAGACTTAGAAAAACTATACTTTTCATCAATAAGAGTCCCATCTAAATCACTAAATACCACCTTCTTAATTTTATTCATATAATAGTTTAGAAATCTCTATTTTAATAATTTTCTGGAAAGATTATTTTTCAATTAATTTTTCCTCATTCTTTTTGCTTTCAAATTCACTATAATGACATCTTCCACAATAAACTCTTCCTTGAGAAATATTCAAAAAAACTCCAGGTCCACATCTTGGACAAGTTCTTGCTCTTATAACCTTATCTCCTTCAATTTTATATTTAGCATACTTTTTTCCAGTAGGTTTGTTTTTATGAACTTTTTTTCCTTTCTTTTTTGATTTTGCTTTTTTCTTTCCCATTTTTACTTATCCTCTTCTTTAATTTGATTTTCTTTCTCTTCTTTAACTTGATCTTCTTCATCTTTTGTTCCAGATTCATTAGTAATTTCTTCTTTTTTAGATTGATTTTTATCTTTCTCTAATTCTAGAATCTTTTTTTCTTCTTCAATCTCTTTCTTCTTTTTTATTTCTATTTTATCTTTTTCTTCTTTTGAAGAATAAATATTTAAAATTATTGAGAAATCTCTGCTTCCAAATTTTCCTCTAATTCCTTTAATTTTTATACATTCAGGTTGAATTGAAAATTTTTTAGAGACTATCTCTTTAACTTCCTCACGGCTTGGAGTAATCTCTGCTCTTATTTCTCCTTCTATTTCCTTTCTGTCAAATAAAGGATTTTCTATTTCTTTTAATATTTTAAATTCCATTAGAATTACCTTGTTTTAATTGCAAAATTTCCTTTATCCTTTATTTTTAATTGTTTAGCTATCTCAGATTTTTCAGAATCAAAGACGATTATTCTTCCTTTAAAATTATCAGTAAACTCTTTAGAACTACAATTAGGACATTTATCTCCTTCATAAACTCTACCACAATTCTTGCATGCTTTTGATCTTGGACTCATTTCTTTTTTCCTCCGGATTTCCCTTTAACAGCTTTTTCCTCAATTTTTGCTGCTTTTGCTGCAGCTTTTTGTTTTTTCATTTTATCCTCTTTAATCCACTCTAATTTTCCTAATCCAGGTTGTCTCATTGTTAATCCTATTTTTGGCTCTTCTCCTTTATGACTTATAGCCACTATTCTAGCTAGACAAGGGTCACTCTGCTTTAAATTTCTTTTTGTTGATTTTCCCAGAAGAGAATTTGCCTTGCTGAAACTTACATAATCATCCATAGTTTGACCTATATGAATCATTCCTCTAATAATTCCCATATTAATAAAAGCTCCGAAATTTGTTATTTCAGATACAACTCCATAAACTAATTCATGAATTTCAGGTTTCCAAGTTAGTAGTATAAATTTTGAACTATAATATGTTGCTCCATCTCCTGGAATTATTATTCCTTCTCCTACTTCTATAACATTAATAACAGTTATAACTTTTCCAAGATATTTATCATAATACTCTTTATAAGTCTCTTTAAGCTGTCTTTCAACAGATTCTAAAGTAGGCAAACCAAAAAATCTTGGGTCTACTCTTATATAATCTTCAATTTCAACTAGATAAAACATTTTACTTGGAAGAAATAGTTAAAATTGGTTTAAAAAGTTTTCCGGAGTT